>JBNKGK010000217.1:0-6171 GCA_050289785.1 Kordiimonas sp. | reverse complement strand
TATGCCTCTGCGGCTTATACAGCGGAGGAAGTAACCCAGGCTTTTCTTAATCGCATCGAAGAATATGAGCCTTCCTATAACGCCTTCACCTTTATTGCAGAGGATGCACTTGAGCAAGCGAGGGCGATAGATAAACGCCGCGCGGCGGGAGAGGCGCTTGGCCCGTTTGCCGGTATCCCTTTGGTGATTAAAGAATCCATTGATGTGAAGGGCTTCCCTTCAACTGCAGGATGGAAGGCCCTGAGCCCGCAGCATGGCGGGGTGCGCCTGATGCCCGTGCGGGATGCCACTCTGGTTGCGCGCTTGCGCCATGAAGGGGCGATTATCATCGGTAAGGGTAACATTCCCCAGTTCAGTGTAGATAATACCCGTCCAAGCTATAGCTGGGATGGCCCAACCTATAATGCTGTGCAGCGGGAAACTGCGCCCGGTGGCAGTAGTTCCGGTGTGGCAACAGCGGTGGCCGCGGGTTTTGCTGTGGCAGGGATTGGAGAAGAAACGGGGGGATCTATCCAGAACCCTTCATCTGCCCAATCGTTGGTTGGTTTGAAGCCCACGTTGGGCCTGGTACCTGCTTCGGGGCTTCTGCCAATCATGGGGAGCACCATGGATGTTGCGGGGCCAATGGCCAAATCTGTATATGATGCCGCGGCGCTGATGGATGTGATTGTTGGCTATACGGCAGAGGATGGGAAAACGCTGGCCTCAGTGGGGAATACGCCGAGCGGGGGCTATGTGGCGTCTCTCGGCAAGCACTCTTTAAAGGGTGCACGCATTGGCATTTTCGGCCCCGGGTGGAATGGGCAGCCTTTGTCTGAGGATGTGCAGGCTTTATACGATAACACTGTGAGTGAGTTAACAGAACAGGGCGCTGTTCTTATTGACGATCCGTTTGCGGGTTCTGATTTTTCTTCTGTCTTGGGTCTTGAGATGGGGCGGGCTGTTCATGCATCCATATTGTACGATCTGAACCAGTATCTTGGTGGGTTGGCCCCGCTTCAGGGTGTGAACCCTGCTCAGAAACTGGCCCGACTTTTGGGGAAAGACCCAGTTGCTTCAGGCAGGCTTTCTTTTGAATGGGCTTCCATGGATAAAAAGACATGGGAAAGCATGGCAGAGCATTATGATCATTTTGCCAGCTATGAAGTGTATGAGCTGGATGCCGTGCCCTCGGCAGAGGATTACCTGACCCCACCTGACCTTTCAAGCTATGTGCAGATACGGGAACGCTACCTGGATATTTTTAACAATGTGATGGAAAAACACCATCTGGATGCACTAGTGTTCCCGCAGATTATGGCGGCACCTCCCAAGCTGTTTTCAGATCAAACCTCTTGGCATTCCGCATGGCAGGCAACGGCTGTGCCTTACGTCAATTTCTTAGGTTTGCCCGGCCTTGTGGTGCCTGCCGGCGCCTTTGAGAACAGGGCGCCTTATGCGGCTATTTTCATTGGGCGCATGTGGTCTGAAGCCACACTCTTAAGTCTTGCCCATGATTATGAGCAGGCTACTAGACACAGGCAGCTCCCCAATTTGGTGAAAGCGACAGAGTAGTTTTTAACTAGGAAAACACAACAAAGGTGAAAGGGGCTTGGCCCCCTAATACTGGTGACGCTGCGCAAGGCTTTTCATTGAGCTTTATGGCAGGTTGGGCATGGGGTGTGCGTTAATAGTCTGAGAAAAAATAAAGATCAAACCAGAAAGACAGTGAGAGGCAGGATATGATGACAATGATAAAACAGGCTTATTTATTAAGATCACAGATAAAATATATGTGCCGTTTATTGGCAGCGGGGTTGGTGTTTGCCGGTGCGGCAGGGGCAGCCTATTCTCAGGATAAGGCCATTCCTGTGGCTGACCTTACCATTCAGGATTTGCAGGCGGGTTATGCCTCTGCGGCTTATACAGCGGAGGAAGTAACCCAGGCTTTTCTTAATCGCATCGAAGAATATGAGCCTTCCTACAACGCTTTCACCTTTATCGCTGAGGATGCGCTTGCGCAGGCGCGGGCGATTGATAAACGGCGTGCTGCAGGAGAGGCGCTTGGGCCTTTGGCAGGTGTTCCTTTGATTATTAAAGAGTCTATCGATGTAAAAGGTTATCCCTCTACGGCAGGCTGGAAGGCCTTAAGCCCAGAAATGGGTGGCCTCAGCCTTGTGCCGCCCACGGATGCCCCGCTGGTTGAGCGGTTGCGCAGGGCAGGGGCTATTATTCTTGGCAAAGGGAATATGCCCCAGTTCGCCCTGGGTGGGCGCACGCGCTACAGTTGGGATGGGCTGACCTATAACAGTGTGAAACGCGATATTACCACAAGTGGCAGCAGTGCTGGTGTGGCAACGGCGGTGGCCGCGGGCTTTGTGGTGGCTGGCATCGGGGAAGAATCCAGTGGCTCTATTCAAAACCCCTCTGCAGCACAGGCATTGGTTGGCATTAAACCCACCTTTGGGCTGGTGCCAAGTGCTGGCATTGTGCCTCTTGGTGGCAGCACCGTTGATGTGGCCGGGCCAATGGCCAAAAATGTGTATGATGCGGCGCTTATTCTGGATAGCCTCGTTGGTTATACGTCTGCTGATCCGAAAACACTGGCGTCTGTCGGGCAAACGCCTGAGCATGGTTATGTGGCTGGCTTGAAGCCGGGTTCCCTGAAAGGCAAGCGGATTGGCTTTTACGGCGATAGCTGGCGCCACCAGCCCCTTACTGATGAGGTGAAAGCCATGTATGACAAAACGTTGGCTGAATTGAAGGCCAGAGGTGCTGTTCTGGTGGCAGATCCGTTTAAAGGGAGCAATATTGCAGATATCGTTGGTAAAGAGGTTGTCTATCAATATCTCGGGCAGGGAAGCGCCCTGCCACATGATTTGGAAATTTATCTGAACCGTTTTGGCGAAGATGCGCCAATCCATTCTTATGCCGGGTTGAAAAAGGCTTTGGGCTTTGACCCTTTCCTCACCAGTCGTCTGTCATTTACGACCACGTGGAAACAGGCCAAATCACCAGATGAGTTGATGGCACTGTTGGCCGATTTTACTGGTAAAGAAGTTTACCCTGAAGCCATTGCCCCCAAACCGGAAGATTATATCAACGCGCCGGATATCTCGACTTTTGTAAAGCTTAGAGAGAAATATCTGCGGATTTTTAACAAGGTGATGGATGAACATAATCTTGATGCGCTGGTGTACCCTCAGATATGGAGCACACCACCAACTCTTGAGGAAAAAGATGGCTGGCCAGCAGTGGCAACAACCTATGTGAATGTGATTGGCTTGCCGGGGGTTACTGTGCCAGCGGGCTATTTTGAAAATGGTTCCCCTTATGCCGCTATCTTCGTTGGGCGGATGTGGTCGGAGGCCGAACTTCTTAGCCTTGCTTATGATTATGAGCAGGCGACAAAACACCGGAAAACACCGAAGTTGGTGAAGGTGGCGCCATAGCCGCTTCGGGGCCTTTACTATTGAAGTGTGTGCAGGCAGAGGCATGGTTTATTTTGTGATCATGTTTCTTTTTGTGGGAGGTGGGAAATGGTCAAGGGGTTTGGGAAAAACTATCTGAAACACAACTCTGCTCTATTAGTTGTGTTGTTTTGTTTTGCCGGTGTGCAGGCAGCCAAGGGGGCGGATGTCCCTGATGTTGAAAGGCTCACCATAGAGGCTTTACTGGAAAAATATAAAATAGGCGCTTTCTCTGCAGAAGATGTGACGAAGGCCACCCTTGCGCGTATTAAAAAGTATGAGCCTTCCTACAATGCTTTCACCTTTATCGCAAAAGATGCGCTGGAGCAGGCCAGGACCATAGATAAGCGCCGGGCGGCAGGTGAAAAGCTTGGTCCCCTTGCAGGCGTGCCTTATATTATTAAAGAATCGATTGATACAAAAGGCATTCCTTCCACGGCTGGCTGGGCGGCGCTCAACCCGGATATGGGGGGTGTTGCCCTCATTCCAGCGCGGGATGCCACATTAGTGGCCCGGCTTCGCGCAGCGGGCGCTATCATTATTGGTAAAGGCAATATCCCGCAGTTCAGCATGGACGGGGCTCAGACAAGTTATAGCTGGGCAGGCCGTACCTATAATGTCGCACACCGTGAAACACTGCCAGGGGGCAGCAGCTCTGGTGTAGCGGCTGCTGTGGCTGCTGGTTTCGCTGTGGCAGGCATTGGCGAGGAAACAGGTGGTTCTATCCAGAATCCGGCGGCGGCACAGGGGCTTGTGGGGCTGAAACCCACTTTGGGGCTGGTGCCTTCATCCGGCCTGTTGCCGATTGCGGGCAGTACGGGTGATGTGGCAGGCCCAATTGCCAAAACAGTATATGACGTGGCGGCCACCATGGATGTGATTGTTGGTTACACGGCAGAAGATACGAAAACACTGGCCTCGGTGGGCAATACACCCCGTGGGGGCTATGTGAACGCTTTGGGCCAAAAGGGGCTGCGGGGGGGAAAGCTGGGCCTCTATGGGCCGGGCTGGTCTGGTGCGCCTCTGTCTGAAGACGTACAGCAGCTTTATGCTGCCAGTGTGGCGGAGGTGAAAAAGCTTGGGGCGCTCACGGCCGAAAAACCATTTGAGGGCAGTGGGTTCAAATCCCTCCTCGGGATGGAGATGTTCCACACTTATTATGCCTCTCTTTTATATGATCTGGATCAGTATTTGCGCCGCTTCAGCAATGATGACAACAGCTATTCTGCTATGGCGCTCAAGCAGCAGTTGGGCTTTGACCCGGCCAGCAACAGCCGTGTCTCTGCCATGATGCAGGTGCTGCGCAGCAAGGATAGCGATAGCCTGGTGGAAATTTTCGCTCAGTTCCTGTCCAGAGAATCCTTTGATGTGCCCGAGCCAGCAGCGGCGGATTATACAACGCCGCCTGATCTGTCTGCCTATGTGGCACTCAGGGAAAGATATCTGGCTATTTTTAACAGGGTGATGGATGAAAACGGCCTGAACGCGCTTGTCTTCCCCCAAATATTGGCCCAGCCCCCCGAGATTTCTGAGCATTATGAGCACTGGCCAGCCACCACTGTGCCTTTCATCAATTTCCTTGGTTTGCCGGTGGTAACAGTGCCCGCCGGTGAATTCAGCAACGGTGCACCCTATGCCATTGTATTTGTAGGGCGGATGTGGTCGGAGGCCGAACTTCTGAGTCTGGCTTATGATTATGAGCAGGCGACAAAACACCGGAAAACACCAATGCTCGTAAAGGTGACGCCGTAGGCGAATAGGTACAAAATCAGGGTGGGAACTTTAGAGTGCTATAGTTCGAATATCCGTACTAACGACTATTTTTAGCTTGTGTCATGGGCTTTCTCTTCCTAATATAGGTAGGTTTTGGTGATTGGGAAGTCTATGACAGTACTTGGCCTTGATAATTTAACAGATGGCACGCCGCTTTATGCGCGTATTGCCCGCGTTCTGGCGAACAGGATTACCTCTGGCCAGTGGCCCGGTGGTACGCGTATGCCCACCAATGACCAGTTGATGGAAGAATTTGCAGCCGGCCGCGCCACCGTGCGTGAGGCCCTGCAGCAGCTTGCCCAGAAGGGCCTGATCACCAGCAGGCGGGGCAAGGGCACCTTTGTGCTGCATCATAACACGCCGCCGCTGCAAAGCCGGGGCTGGGTGGAAAGCGCACCGGGCTTTAAGGCACAGGTACTTTCTCGCGAGCTTGTAGCCAAACTGCCGCCAGAGGTGTTTGAAGGGCTGAAAAACACGGGCCGATATCTGCGGGTGCGCAAGGTGGATTATATGGACGGCGAGCCTTCCGTTTATGTGGAGGTGTATGTGCCGGAAAAATTCGCAGAAGAACTGACGGAAGAAGCCCTCAGGCAACACCATGCCTATGTTATTTTACAGCATCATCTGGATGATGGAGGCTTACGCATGCGTAACGTGCTCACGGTCGATGTAGCTGATCAGGAAGTGGCAAAGATGCTGAACTGTAACTGGGGGGAACCCCTGGTGAAGTGGCAGCGCACCATGTCTGATGGCGCGACGAAAGAGGGGCTTTTCTATGGTTCCATGTCGTACATAGGGTCCCGTTACCGGATGGATATTTCCTGCAGCGCGGAAGATTTCGGCCGTGTAGCCGGGGTGTCCACCGGCATAGGCCTGCAGGTTGCCAAAGTGAATTAAATCATATCTGTTTTAGGTTGATACCAATTTCGTCACTCCCGGCGAAGGCATA
>JBNKGK010000216.1:0-6222 GCA_050289785.1 Kordiimonas sp. | reverse complement strand
TTTTGTGGTGCCTTCATCGGATATAGACGAAAGTGCTTTTTCGGAGGAATACACTGCAGGCTCAGTGCCTGCCCTCAAAGGCGGAAGCGCTGCCGCCAACGACGCAATAGACGCGCTCGTTGGCTTGTCGGGGGATATAGCCGCGATCGGCATCTATGATGGTAACGGAAATGGTGGTGTAAATTTATTCGTTAGGGATACAACCACTCCCGCAAACGGCATGGTTGCCTACATCACCAGGGATTACAATACAGGCTGGATGCCGGGTGATATTCAGGGTGCATGGCTGGCTGATTCAGTGGCTGAAACAATTGAGGACACAGAGCTTGTCACGAATGGCGATTTCTCATCTGGTGCTACTGGATGGACAATAGGGGCTAACTGGTCAGTAGGATCGGGCGTCATATCCGGGTCAAGTGCCACAGCGAGCGATAGATTCAGGCAAACGATATCTCTTACTGCGGGCAAAGTGTATACAATCACTTTCACAATCTCTAATTATGTCAGTGGCACTGTTAATGCCTCGCTTCGAAACGGGGACGCGGCATTAACCAATAGTGCGCAGATATCCGGCAATGGTACACACACAGTGTATATAGAGGCGGCGGCTGGATATAATGCCGTTGGTATAGCTGGAGCAACGGCATTTACAGGCGATATTGATGACATATCAGTTACCGAAGCAGTCGCTGACCGCTCCGTTAAAGCCAATCACCTTTCTGTTGTTGGTTCACTCACCAAATCAGCCGTGGCAACGGGCGCTGAGGTAATGGGGGCTAGTGTTAATTCAGCTGGTCCAGACAACTATTGTTATGCCGCGTCCGTTTCAGGTGCAGAATTAAACGGTGATTTTACGCTGATTGCGTGGATCAAGCCTTCCAGTGTCTCGTCCACGCGCTACGTCCTTTCTGCTGGTGAACCTGTAAATGGAAAAGCCAGAATGATGGGCATCGTCTCTGCCAAATTTCAGTTTGATGGCTGGGGTGGGGCTGCGCAGCTTCAAAGTGACACTGATCTGTTATCTGTCAACGAATGGTCACTGATTGTTGTTACCGGCAATAACAACGGTGTAAGCAGTGAAATAAACCTGTACCATAACGGTAAACTCGTAAAGACAGGTACTGTGACACTGGCAGATGTAACGGTGGGGGCAGGTGATATTTATACGCACACTTCGCTCGGCGCGGCAACGAATGGATTTACAGGTGAAATTGCCCTTGCCAGGATGTCAGCTTATAAAGCTACGGCAGAGCAAATTGCCAAAATCTATACGCAAGAAAAATGGCTGTTCCGCGAGAATGCCAAATGCCTGCTGGGCGGTTCTTCCAATGCTGTTCAGGCGCTGGCTTATGATGACGACACCGATGAGCTGTTTGTCGGCACAGCAGATGGCGTTTCCGTGATGCAGGGGCTCACACGTCTTGAGCACATTACAGGTGGCTTGCACACTAGCAATGCCATTAAGGCCCTAGCGGCCAATAAAGAGCATCGGGCTGTGGCTACGGCCGCTGAAGCCAGTCTTTTTGCCCCGGAAGAGAATCTGCGCGAGCGCGCCTAGCTTCCTCTCGGCCATCACAAAACATCACCTGATAACTTTCACTCAAAGGCAAAAGCCCATGACAAAGCTGAAACTTGAGCATTATATCCGCACCAGCGCAGATGACACACTGACCATTGATCCAAGCGGCCCGATTGTGCTGAACAGCGATGTAAAAGTGGATGGAAGCAGCACGTTTGCTGGTGATGTTATTTTTGATGGCTTGGTTACTCTTAGTAATGATTTGTCTGTGGGGGGCGAAAATATCTATAGAGATACATCATCCTCCGTTTTACGTTTGTCAGGCGGAAGTTCAACAGCACTGGGCTTGAACTTAGCTATGTACGGAGAGAGCCATGCAACACGACCAAATGACCTTCTCGTAAGGAGTGGAACAACCGCAGTACTTGAGTGGGATAACAATGCAAGCCATTGGGATTTCCAAGGAAACGACGTAATTGGCGTTGGTGATATTACAATGTCGGGCGATGCTGTGTATAGGAGCACTGATGCGTCACTACTAAGTATTGCTGGTGGTAATGCCTATAATGCGGGTGGTAATGTTGCATTATATGGTGGGAGTCATGCTAACGCTGGGGACATATCCTTTGGTTCTGGTAGTTTGGAGGTATTGCGATGGGATGATAGTCTCGCCAGATGGGATTTTAAATCCAAGTGGTTGGCGGCAGTCGGCGATATCACAATGGCCGGTGACGCAATTGTACGTGATGTTAACGATAACCAGTTTCAGTTGTCCGCTGGTAATGGTGTAGGCGCAGGTGCCAATATCCTCATGTACGGGGGCAACCACGCAATACAAGCAAATGATATGCGCTTTCGCGCCGACACGACAACTTGGCTATACTGGGATAATAACGCTCTTACAGCTACTCTCACTGGCAAACTTACCGTTGATGGCGGCGCAAAGATCAGCGTCATGAACGGCAACAATGGTGGCACAGATCACGGACTCTATATATTTGATACAACGGATAACGCTTGGGTTGTATATGGAGCAAGCGCAAGTGGCGCATCTCCGTCTGGAGGCTCCGCTTGCACATCACTAGATGGGCGCACAGGATACCATAAACGCTCTAGGGCTTTTGGCGGCACGTTACAAGGATTTATTTGGGAGAACAGCTCTGAACAATGTCTCATGTCCCTCACTGCTGATACCGGGGATTTGTATACGAAGGGTGGTGTAAATGTTGGGGCAGATATTATTCTGTCAGGAACTGCAAGACGAATACTATCCAACGTAGACGATGAAGATATTTTGTATGGTAGTAGTACAACAGACACGACAGGTGGCGCTATACTCTTAAGAGGCGGTAGTCATGCGACTGAACCATCCGATATAATTATTAACTCTGATGGAGTTACTAAAGCTAGGTATGATGCTAGTAGTAGCCAATGGAATTTTGCAGGGCAAATGCTGCATGCAGCGGGGAGTGCTGCGGCCCCATCAATAAGCATATCTGGCGACCCAGACACAGGCATGTACCACGCTGGAACTAATACAATCGGTTTTGCTACTAATGGCTCGGCTGTATTTAGAATACAAAACACAGGCGTGGCCGGGGAATTTTTTGGTACCGCTATTACTCCTTTTTATTCGTGGGCTGCTGATGATAATACTGGTATCTATCGCTCGGCAGAAAATCGTGTTGCTATTTCAGCGGGTGGTAATCTTAGATTTGAAGTAGCTGAAACTACAGCGGCGGGAAATGCAGGTGTATGGGTTCCGGGGGGGGATGATGTATCATTAGTTGTTGGGGGGGACTCAACCGGACTTACTCTTACAGACATTACCAACAAAATAGGCCGTATGGGTGTTCCTCATTATAGTAACGCAGAAGAACCCATGGCTCTTGTTTTTGGGCAATCAACAAGCACTGAAAATATTTTAAATATCGGTGGTGGTTCCTCAATAATGAACTCTGCTACGGATGTCAGCTTCTGGACTGCTGCCACTGAGACTACTGTGGTAGGTGCCAAGAAGTGGTCTATTAACGGCGCTGGTGCCTTCATAGGCCAAACCTCTGGCGGGTCTGTGATCAAACGCACTGATAATGATTACCACATGACATTGACTGCTGGCACAGCAACCAATGTAGGTGCTAACTTGGTGTTCTATGGTGGGGCGCACGTCACCAATGCTAACGACATAAGACTTAGAACAGATGCAATAGATAGGCTTGTTTGGGATGATAGCGCAAGCCATTGGGATTTTCAGGGCAATGATATTATAGGTGTTGGAGGTATTATACTGAATGGCGTGTCTATCCATCAGACAACTAACGCTAGTTTAACGGTGGTGTCCGGTGGTTCCGCGTCCAACACTGGCGCAGCACTTCGTTTGTATGGCGGCGCTCATGCGCAGGCAAATGATTTCGAATTTCAGGCCGACGGCGTTAATGTTCTACAGTATGATTATAGCAATGATTGGTGGTCGTTTGCGGGCAGGTCTATAGTAGATGCAGCCGAATTATATAGAGCTAGTAATTCTTCTACTTTAAGCTTGTCTGGCGGCTCATCACCTACTTCAGGTGCTAATTTTATACTCTACGGAGGGACGCATTCCACCAATGCTAACGACATAGAGATGTATGCTGGTACATCTAAGATAGTACATTACGACCATAGTTTAAACACCATACACCTTAATACTGCTAGTCAGACTAGGTTATCACTAACTACAGCAGGTGCCCATGTTCATCACGACCTTCAAGTTGACGGAGACACCACTTTAGAAGGTATGCTCAACCACGGCAGCCCAACGGAACTGACCATATCCTCCGGTGCTATCACGGTTACTAAATCTTATCACAAAGTTGATACCGAAGGCGATGCGGCAAGTGATGACCTTGATACGATTAACGGCGGCACAGAAGGGGATGAAATTACATTGAGAAGCGTAGATAGTTCCCGTGTGGTAACCCTCAAGGATGGTACTAACCTTAAGCTTGCAGGTGATTGCGTATTGTCAAGCACGCATGACACAATCACACTTATTGCTATATCTGCGTCTATATGGCTTGAAAAGTGCCGCTCAATAAACGGCTAACAGATACCAAAGCTTTAACCCAAACAGCCCGCAGGCATGGCGCCCCGCGGGTTTTCTTTTACCCCTTCATTTTCGCTGCCTGAGCTCTCAGGTGGCACTTTCATGTCATGGCTGTTGCTTCTGGTGAAGGGCAGCCTGGCAAATGGGGTGCTTTTCACCCCAGCCTTATGCGCATGGTGCGGTAAGGCCAATATGATCAAGGAGAAAGTTCATGAGTGAACAAACCCAAACGCAGGAAATCACAGTAACCCCAAAGCAGGCTGTGGCCATTCTGCAATTCTTGCAGCGCACCCAGATGCAAGGGGCAGAAATGCCAGCCTATGTGGATATTTTCAACACGCTTTCTGCCATTGCGGGCAAGGAAGAGGCGGCACTGGCTGAAGCAGCCTAGGCTCCATTCATTAAAATATAATCAGCAAAACGGGGGTGCATGGCACCCCTTTTTCTTAAGTGTGTCAGAGAAGGAAAATACGATGGAGCTGGCAAGTTCATGCCTTGGTGGTGCTATGCCTGGAGGTGAGCAGAGCATCACTTTATCCGCCACTGGCCTCACCGGGCAGGTGGATGTGGCAGGGCACAGCGCCTCAGGCACGTTTTCCACGGCTACAGGTCTGGCTTCAGCAAGGCAGGTGATGCCGCAGGCGCGGCAAGTGCCGGTGTCTGTGCGCCCAACCCCTATTCAGGTTTAAAAGAAGGAGCAGCCAATGGCCGCAGGGTCTTTCATTCTTTATGACGTGGCAATCAGCGCGCTGGCGCAGGCCTCTTTGCCGCCGCTTGCGGAGGCGGATATTGCCGCTGTGCTGCTTCTGCCTTCCTATGCGCCAGATGCCAGCGGCCACATGTCTTACGCTGATCTTAAAGCCCATGAGCTGGCGGCAGCGGATTATGCCCAGGTGCGGGTTACAGGTAGTGTGGTCACGCCTGCCGCAGGTGGGGCCTTTTTCATCAGTGATGCCATTTCCTGGGGGGATCCGGTTAGCTTTCCGCCCTTTAAATATATGGCGCTGGTGCTTGGTTTCGCTGGCAGCCTGAAGAATGCAGATATCATTCTTGGTGTGCAGGATCTGAACACCACAGGCGCTGTTGAAGTAAACAGGGGCGCTGTTCAGGTTTCGCCGCCTTCAGGGGGCTGGTTCCAGATTACCCGAGCTTGATGATAAGAAAATTTTCTTCGCTCAGAAAGATAACCCATAATCAATTATCCTGGATTGAAAAAGTCGTACCGGGACTTGATCCCGGTACCCATTGCCCTTTCCGTTTTGTGGAAGATAGAGCTTGAGGCTTTGGTCTGTCCTTATTCTGATACACCTTGGTTTCAATAGGCTCCGTGGTCGAGCCACGGAGCGACAATGATCGCTTTTCAAGCGATTACCCTGAACAGGAACCGCCTGAATAACTTTGGGAAATATCATGACAGTTTATGCAAAAGACCCCTCTGCCGAGGTGGATTACAGCTTTGATTGGGCCGGTTGGCTCACAGGCGGTGAAGTGATCACAAGCACTGTGTGGTCGGCTGACCCAGCGCCAGTTTCAGGCGGTTTAACGCTGGGGGTGGAAGTGGCTTCTGGCTCAGTGCGCGGTGTTTATGTTTCTGGTGGCACGCCAGGGCACCGGTATC
>JBNKGK010000215.1:0-6278 GCA_050289785.1 Kordiimonas sp. | reverse complement strand
GTTCGTTGGCGCGGGTGTGTAATTATATCCAGTTGCCGTTCATGATTTTGGAAAATGGCAAAAGTGAGTGGGGAGAGGCTCATGGTCAGCTCGCCGTGGGTGATCATTGGTGGCAGCGCATGTATCAGTGCCGTGATACATGGATCTATGTGGGCACGAGAGCAGAAGTCGCTGCTCATCTAGCAGCCTGTGTGACAGGGCAGAGCCAAGCGATAGTCAGTCAGCTTGAAGCCGCCTTTCTGAAGAATGACGTTTCATATTGGCTGAAAAAACTGGATGCGGCTGGTATCGCCTGCCATCAGGTGATGAGTGTGAATGACATTATAGACAAAGCCGTGATCAGGGATGTGGATAATGAAGATGGAGATGACTGTGCAGGTGGTGCGGGTGAAGTGCTGCGTCGGCCAGACCACCCCTGTGGTTTGCCTATCACCATCAAGGCACCAAGCTGGGTACGTGTGGGTGAAAACTTTTCATACAAACGCATGTTTGCCGCCCCTTATCCAGGGCAGAATAGCAGGCAGATACTGCTCGACCTCGGTTACTCAACTGTAGAAGTTGATGAATTTGTCCGCTTGGGTGTGGTTTCAGAATTTATTCCCGAGGTTGGGCAGGGGAAATATTTTTTGGAAGGACAGTATTGATGAGCTCAGAGCTTTTGTCAGGCCCTCTTAGTGGCTTGAAAGTAATTGATTTCGGCTGGTATTATGCGGGGTCTATGGCGGGTATGATGCTGGCGGATCAGGGGGCGACTGTCATTCGCATCATAAAGCCGGGAGAACGGGAGATACAGGATCAACAATTTCGCCTGTTGAACCGCAACAAGAAGCTTCTGGAACTGGACCTGAAAACAGAGGATGGCAAGGCACAGGCATTATCCCTCATCGGACAAGCGGATGTACTGATTGAAAATTTCCGTCCTGGTGTGATGAAACGGCTTGGGTTGGATTATGCCAGCGTAAAACAGCTTAACCCCGGACTTGTCTATCTCTCTCTGCCTGGTTTTGCCTCTACGGATAAAGAACGCAGCCATATTCAGGCTTGGGAAGGGGTGCTAGGTGCAGCCTGTGGCCTATATACGGACACACACTGGATGCGGCAGGCCCTTGGCTATCCACCGCTCTATAGCTGGGTGCCGCATGCATCCGCTTATGGGGCCATACATGGCATGATCGCTGTTATGGCGGCCCTCCATGCCCGTACAGTTTATGGCTGTGGCACTGTTATTGAAACGCCTTTGGTCGATGCGGGCCTTGCCGGATTCACCATCAATGCCCTGAAAATTGACAAATCGCCAAAACAGGAGGCTAGTGTCCCGCTCTCCTTACAGCCCTATGCCTATGATCCAATTGATAGTGAGGAGGTGCAACTTCAAAAGCTGAGCAAAGCGGTCTGGACCGGGATAACACCAACGGGCAGGCCCTATAATTGTGCTGATGGCCGTCAGCTTTTTGTCTGGAACGTGGACGGGCCTTTTGCCGTTGCAACCTACCGCCTTCTGGGCTTGGAGAAGCAGATTAGGGAGGAAGGCTTTATTGATGCCGGATTGTGGGACAAATATGGCAGCGACAATAATATCGGCGCTTCCTATCTCCTGAAACCGGAACATAAAGAGAGGCTAACACAGCTTTTGGCTGACGTGTTTGTCACAAAATCGGCCCGGGAATGGGAAGAAATATTCGCCAAGGCCGGTCTGCTTGCTGTTGCCGTTGTTAGCAGGAATGAATATCTGGCATCCGAGGCCATGCATAAAACAGATGTGCTGTGCAGGATGGGAGAAGCCGACAGGCAACTGACAGTGCCGGGGTTGATTGTGGATATCAGCGGCTCTGACGGGCATGTTAAAAGTTCATTATACGAGGCAAAAACCATCACTGCCAAACAGGCCCTCTCTTTGATGGGGGAAAAAGCCAAGGGTACTCCCCGGGAAAACCTGAGCCTTAATAAAGGTGATCTACTGTCCGATCTGAAAGTGCTGGATCTCTCGAACGTAGTGGCAGGTCCGGTGGGGGGCTGGACATTGGCAGAATATGGTGCGGATGTGATAGTGGCTGCCCCGCCTACCTATCTTCACCCGCTTGTTTTACCCCAGACAATTGCTGTTAATCAGGGCAAGCGCAGCATCCTTCTCGATATCAGCACGGCAGAAGGGCGTCAGCTTTTGCATGAACTGGTTGCATGGGCAGATGTGGTTCTGCACAATTCGCTGGATGAAACGGCCCGTCGCCTGGGGGTCACCCATCAACAGTTGCAGGCTATCCAGCCGGATATTATCAGTTGCCAACTCTCAGCCCTTGGCGGACCTGTTAAGGGTGGTTGGGAACACCGACGGGGTTTTGACCCTGTAGTCTGTATGGCCACGGGCATGATGGCACATTATGGCACACTAGAGCAGCCTCAGCCCCATGGCTCCACTTCCTGTGGGGATGTGATGGGAGGGCTGTGTGCCGCTTTTGCCATTCTTGTGGCCCTTTACCAGAAACAGCAGACCGGCTTTGCCAGTGAAGCCAAAACATCATTAGTTCGGGCAAACAATTTTATTCAGCTCCCTTATATGATTGCAAATGCCTGTGGCAGCAGTGATTGGGGTGAACCCCACGGTCAGTTTGCGAAGGGAGAAAGCTGGCATCATCGACTTTACCAGTGTAGCGATGGCTGGATTTATGTGGGTGCGAGAGAGGATCAGGGAAACCTCCTGAAGAAAGCGGTGACAGAGAGCTCTAATATTAGTGAAAAGGAGCTGGAGGTTGCTTTTGTTCAGGAAGTCTGCTCCGTGTGGTTAATGAAACTGGATGCTGCCAACATTTCTTGCCATCGGGTGATGAGTATTTCAGATGTAGGGATGAAATCATGCAATGTCGACAATGAAGCAGCAGATGAAACCGGTAGGGGTCATTATGGGACTTTGTGCTGGGTTGACCATCCGTCTGGCAAGTCAGTGACCCTGATGAATCCCAAACATGTAATGATAGGGGAAGGTCACTCTTACAGACGTTTGGCACCTGCTCCCAGATTTGGTCAGTATACCAGAGAAATACTGGCCGAGCTTGGTTACTCTCAGGATGAAATTGAAGAATTTATCAACCTGAAGGTTTCCTACGAGCATTTGCCTCAGCTCGGTCAAGACGATTATCTTTTTGAACCATGGAAAAAACAATGACACAGACAGCACCATATAATGGGCCTCTCTCTGGCCTCAAAGTGATTGATTTTGGCTGGTATTATGCGGGGCCAGCGGCGGCGATGATGCTGGCGGACCAAGGGGCAACGGTGGTGCGCATCACCAAGCCTAGGGATAAAGAATTACCTGATCAGCAATATCGGGTGTTTAACCGCAACAAAAAGCTGCTGGAGCTTGACCTCAAAACAGAAGATGGCAAGGCGCAGGCGCTCTCTCTTATCGAAAAAGCCGATGTGCTGATCGAGAATTTCCGCCCTGGCGTGATGGCAAGACTGGGGTTGGATTATGCCTCTGTGAAAAAGGTTAATCCTGCCATTGTCTATCTTTCCCTGCCGGGCTTTGCCTCCACGGATAAAGAGCGCCGTCATTTTCAGGCCTGGGAAGGGGTGCTGGGCGCTGCCTGTGGCTTGTTTACCGAGACAAGTACATGCCGCAATTTGGGCAACTTTCCACCGGTTTATACCTGGGTGCCACAATGTTCCATCTATGGCGCTATTAATGGTGTCACAGGGGTGATGGCAGCCTTAAATGCCCGTGAGACAACAGGTCAGGGCACAGTTGTTGAAGTGCCGCTGGCTGATGCCGGGCTTACAGGCCATTCTGGTGTGTGCATTACCTCCAAGGTGGGGCCTTCAGGCTCCGTGCCGCGGGCACTGGCAGACACAAATGATGTAGGGAACGTGCCACAAGGGTTGAGCCCCATGATCTGGTCTGCAGGTGATAGCCGTGAAGTGACCGAAGGCAAGCTGGAACAGCTCAGAAAGATTATGCAGTCGCCCAGCTCCACAAAACCTTTTCTGTGTGCCGATGGCAGGCTGATTAAATCATCTATTTATTTCACGCAGTATATCGCCCGTCGTTTCTTCAAAACATTGGGCATTGACAAAACACTGCGTCAGGAAGGCTTCTGCTATGAAAGCCCCTGGGCGCTGGATCAGGATAATAACCTGGCCAATATTGGTGGGCTCAGCCCTGAGCGCAAAGCGCGTATGGAAGAGCTGATGGCAGAAGCCTATCTCACCAAACCTGCGGTGGAGTGGGAGAGGGCTCTGGCGGAAGCCGGTGTGCCTGTGGGTGTCATTCGTACGCGTGAGGAATGGCTGGCGCTTGAGGCGCTCGAGCAAAGTGGCCTTTTCGCCCGCATGGATAAAGAGGGCAATGAATATGTTGTGTCTGGCCGCCTTGTGGATGTGAGCGGGGCAGAAGGGGCCTTAAGGCCTGTTACTGCCGCTGAACCGGAGTTGATTAGTGCCTCTGCCGCTGAAACCCTTTTAGGTGAAAAGGCTGCTCCAAAACCGGTCGCAACGGCAGCTAGGCCTCTTCGCAAAGGAGATATGCTGAAGGGTGTTAAAGTGCTGGATCTCGCCAATGTGATTGCAGGCCCTACGGCCGGTCATACATTGGCTGAATTTGGTGCCGAGGTGATCAAGGCTGATTCACCGGAAAACAGTTATAACCCTCTATTGATCTCTGCCATGATTGGTCTGAATGTGGGTAAACGCAGCATTCTCACCGACGTAAAAACAGGGCCGGGCCGTGAGGTGTTTGAACGGTTGATCCGCTGGGCGGATATTGTGGTGCACAATGTGCTGGATGATACGGCTCGTCGCCTCGGTATTGCGCATGACCAGTTGCAAAAGATCAATCCTGATATCATCAGCTGCCAGATGTCTGCTTATGGTGGCACCTTCCGGGGCGGCTGGGAAAACCAGGGTGGTTTCGACAATATTTTGCAGGGGGCTTCTGGCCTGATGGCACAGTTTGGTAGCCTTGAAAAACCTCATATGCATGGCTGGGTTTCCTGCGGTGATGTGCCTGGCGGCGTGAGCCTGGCGCTTTCTGCTCTCATGGCGCTTTACCAGAAACGTAAAACTGGTGTGGCGGGCGAAGGTCGCACCTCTCTTGCACGTTCGATGAATTATATGCAGTTGCCTTACATGATTGCCGAAAATGGCAAAAGTGATTGGGGTGAAGCGAGAGGACAGTTTGCTGTTGGTGAAAAACCTCATCAACGCATGTATGCCTGTGCGGATGACTGGCTTTATGTAGGCACGTCTGATGAGGATGCCAGCAAGCTTTCCAGCCTTGTGATTGGGGCTGATACTCTGAATGAAAAGGCCATGGAAAAGGCATTTGCGAGTAAAGGCTGGGCAGAGTGGCACAAGCTCCTCTCAGATGCAGGCATCGCCTGTGCCCGCGTTATGAACGGCAATAGTATCTATGAAGCCTGTGGTGTGCATCATGTGGGCAATGAAGAAGCCAATGAGGAAGCCAGTGGCGCCACGGAAATCATCTGTCAGGATGATCATCCTTGCGGTTATCCCTCCACCACCCTCGCGCCAGATCATATCCGTATTGGTGAAAATCAGTCATACATGCGGTTGCATGTAGCCCCTCGCCTTGGGGCACAGACACGGGAAATCCTGGCTGAGCTTGGGTATAGTGAAAGCGAGATTGCCGAGCTTGTTCGCCTGAAAGTCTCTCATGACTATTATCCACCACTTGGCAGTACCAAAGCTTATATCACAGTGGAGAATGTATAATGCCCTCAAGGCTAATTCTCGACAGTTTGGGCACAGATTTAATACCGGGTGCCATTGAGTATGCGGTGTTGCTGCCGGAGGGGTATGACCCTGAGGGGGAGGCTCTTCCCTTGCTGATCAATATGCACGGTGGCGGGCTGGACAGGAGCTTTCTGGCTGACCCTGAAGTGATCGCCATTTATGAAAAATTATGGGCTGAAGGGGTGTTGCCGCCCATGGTGGTTGCCTGCTACACGGCCCGTGCCTCCTGGCATCTCAATTATTATGACAAGAGCGAGCTGTGGGAAGATTTCGCTTTTGAGTTCATCAGGATGATGAGAGAAAACTATAATGTGGGTTCAGGTCAGGCCCATACCTACCTCACTGGCATCTCCATGGGGGCGATGGGGTCTCTCAGGCTTACTCTCAAATATCCTGATCAGATTGGCGCGGTGGCGGCGCAGGAAGGTATTATCAACCCTGTACTCAACTATGATGACCTGCAGCCCCGGAACTATGGCTTCCAGCATAACCTGCCGGGAGAAGAGCAGGCCAGGCGCTGGGGCTGGCCCGTG
>JBNKGK010000214.1:0-6294 GCA_050289785.1 Kordiimonas sp. | reverse complement strand
AAAACGCGGGTCCGGCGTCAGTTGAAAAGGCCGTCCCTGTAAATTGTAAAAGCTCTCATACATTTGGCTCTAAAATGTTCCTCTTAAATAAAAGGTTAAGCTATTTTCTTCTAAATCTGCCCCAGCTTCATTTGAAAGCCTTCTACTATGACTATATGAAACGGCAATCCTGGCATAGCGTGAAAGTTTTTCTGACCACTCAAGACTTCCAATTACATACTCATCAACTCTTATTGTATCTTCAAACCTGCTGTGACGATAACTTAAAGTACCAGAAAGTGTCGATGTTTTTGTTATTTTATGTTTAAAACCCAAGGATGTACCCCATGAAGAGGCTGTTCCATCACCTGAGTCAAATGTTCTCCATTCCTTATTAGCACTTAAATAGGCTTGTGTTCTTTTATGTCTTCTTGTCAGCACCACATTGATTAGGCGCCTCCTAAAGTCCACATCCGATAGGGAAAAATTAGGATCACTTTCATCAACAGGCAACCCTTGATTGTCAATAATACCATTTTCGTCATTAAACTGGTACGATTGTAGATTATTCGCCAACACTATGGAATTGGCAGAAAGCGTATCTGTATAGCTGCCCTTCAAATCCCATCTGACATTGAAAAAGTGCTGTAATTGTACAGTCCATATCTTGCGAAGCCCTTCTTCTCCCCTTCTGACTGAAAGGTCCAGCTTACGCCCGGGATTCCAACGCGCTCCAACCTCCCATGCCAGTCCATCAGCTGCTAGCTCTGCCGTTTGAAAGCCATTTCTAGTGTATCCGATGGAGCCAACAACCGAAAAATGGCGATTAAACTTGTACCAAAGCTCACCGTTTAAACGTTCGGTCAGGTAATCATTCACATCCAAATTTCGTTGAACCCGACTGGAAGAGGCCGCCACTTTCCATTCGAACTTGTTAAACCGATAACCAGAGCCAACGGATGCTGTTATTTCATGGCTCACTGTATCAGAAAAATTCGTTGTTAATGTTGTGTCATTCAGGTTATCTGCCGGACTAAACATAAAGCTCAAGCGATAACCTACCTTCCAGTCAGCATAATCCCATACACTGCCCTTGAGCTTACCACCCAGCATATAATTCTGAATGAGGCGCCTGTTCTCACTTCTGTTAGCAATACTTTTGGAAACCCCGCCCCCACGATCAAGAAACGTCTCTCTAAGCCCTGCTCTGGCTGTAACATTAAAATGATTTTCCCACACTTCAGCATCCAGTGTGCCAAACATGCCCTGCCGGTGATCTTCAACGCCGTCACGAAAGAAATAGAGATAGTCATAGGCGTAATCGACAGCAACCGTTGTCCTTGCCCCTTCGAAGCGGGTATTAAGGCCTGTGCCCAAATTCAAGACAACATCCGAGACTTTATCTGTTTCAACGAGAGTTGTGTTATCTGAAAAAGAGAGTTTTAACTCAGCCCTTGGATCAAACCAGGAATGTTCAGCATGAACCACCTGCCCATCTGCAACAGCCCCAAGAAACAGAACAGACAAAGGCCTTATCAGCGTCAAGAAACTGGCGCTTTTATATTGAGCTAAATACACAGAGCGCGACCTTTATCGCCCACCATAACCATAGTAGGAAGCAAACTTCTTGTTACTGCCGCTATACCGGGTTTTATTGAGAAGAAGATTAATATTTTCACAGGCACTGATCATGGTCAGGCTTTCTTTAATCTGCGGTTCTGTTGTTTTTTCCGCTTCAATCACAAAAACAATCTGCCCCATGTAAAGCGCAAGAACAGAAGCTGCTGAACTCGCAAGTACAGGGGGAGAATCAAAAATAACCAACCGGTCTGGATAGCGGGTGGAAATTTCATTGACGATCTGTTCCATCCGTTCACTGGCCAACAACTCAGTCGTCAGGTTATGCTGCCGCCCTGCTGGCAAAAGAACCAGATTCGGAATATTCGTCCTGATCAGGCAATCCCCAACTTCCAGGTCGGAATCAGCAACGACATCCATTAGCCCGCGCCCACCGGCAACCCCTAGCCTGTTTAAAATTTCCGGTTTGGAGAAGTCTGCATCAATCAATAACACGGTCACATCCTGCTCCGTAGCAATGGAAAGAGCCAGATTAATTGTACAGAAGGTTTTACCTTCACCTGGGTTCGAACTGGTGACCAGAACAATATTACTATTGCTCTTCTTTTTATCGCCTTTTGAAAAAGCATTCAGAAGAAGAGACCGTTTGATAATACGGAATTCTTCCGACATTAAATTTGGCGGCATATCAGGAGTAATATACCCTGCATCACGCAGCGCAATAAGGTCCACCTCTTCAGTTCTGCTGCTCTTCTTTTTCGGTGCAGGCGCAGGCGCGGCCGCAGGTGAAGGCGTTGATGAGGTCGAGGCCGCCTGTTTCAGTGGCTCAATTGGAGTGTCTGGCTGATCTGAGAGATTTTTTTTCTCTGAACGGCCGATACCAATAGCCAAAGACTTGCGCTCAGCAACCGCTTCACCCTGCTCTTTTGGCCTTGGCTCTTTTTCCGTGGGCCGTGCACCAGGGCTGCCAATACCCTTGGAAACACGAGGTTTGGCACTATCCGTACCCTGCGGATTAAGAGATGACGGGTCCGGCTTATTCTCGCGAGGCTGACCAATTCCAATGCCTACCCCCGCGCTTTTTGCTGGTGATTCTGATGACTTGGCAGCAGCTCGCTCCACCAAAGAAGAAGCTTTCTTCTTCTTTTCCTTAGCTTTCTGTGCTGCACGTTCTATCAGGTCCATGGCAATCTACCCAATTACTGGTGTTCCAAATATATCGAATGCAATAAAGGAAAAGAAGACCAAAACCAACGCCAGAGACGCGCCGCCAAAAGATAATAAATCAATGCTGCGCTGCCGGTTTTCCTGTTCAGATAGTGTTTTGGTTACATTCCCAAGTATAGGCAGATCAAACTGAGCCCGAAGCTGATCAACCGTAATAACAACAGGCCTGAGCATAGACAGAAGCAGAGCAACACCAACACCAACACAGATAGCACCAACAAAGGTTGCCGTTAAAAATAGTAACCGTGGCGGGCCACTTGGGTGATTTGGCGTTACTGGCTGCTCAACAACCCGCAGCGACATCACTTCGTCAGCGCCCTCTACATCCGTTCTAAGATCAAGGGACTGCTTTTCCTCCACCAGATCGGTATATTGCTGCCGCGTAGTGCGATAGTCACGTTTCAGCCTGCTGGCTTCCGCCTCAATTTGTGGTACCTGCTTGGCTTTTTCCTCCATCTCAGCTACCAGATTACGCTGCTCCGCTGCCCTTTGTTCTAAAGTTTTAAGTTCGGTGGTGGTATCAATAATCTGTAGCATCAACTGCTCATAGAGCCGGTTAGGCGTCTCAGTTGTCAGATTAGATGATCTCCCTGTCTCAAGAGAATCCTCCAGCTCTTTCTTCATTTCTTCTTGTTTGGTGGCCAACTCTTTTTTAAGCGCTTCAACCTGCCTACCTACATTCACAACATCTGGGTGCAAGTCTCTGTAACCAAGGGTTCTCAGCTTATCCAGCTTTTTTTCCAGCTCCGAGATACGTTCCTCAAGTGGATCCCGTTCAATGGAAGACCCTGCTTTAGCTGACCGCGCTTCTCTAATTGTGGGTGGAACGCGTTTTATCTGTTCCTGAAGTGTCGAGAGGGTAACATTAATCTCTGAAATTTTCTGAACGGTTCTCCGCAACTCAATTCGCGCACCATCGAGACGGTCCAGAAAATTACCCTGCCCTCCAAGGTATTCAAGGTTTTCCTGCTCAAACTTTGCGTATATCCGTTCGGCTTCCTCCAGCCGTGAGGCATATTCCCTGATTTTGGTTTCGAGAAAATCAGCTGCTCCCTCTGATTTCTTCATGCCTTCTTCTGTATTCCTCTCCAGGAAAAAGGAAAGAAGGTTATTCACCACTGTTTTTGAGACTTCAGCCCTCTGACGACCACTTAGCCGTTCATCTGATATCTCAAATTGAATACGGAACATACCTCCATCAAGTTGTATAACCCTGATATTACGTTGAAGTTCCCCCACCAAAGCGGCAAGTTCATTATCGCTTCTCGCCAACCGATCAAGATAATCAGAACGGCGAATAATTTTTTCCAGGTTTGGGCGCGTGACAAGGGTTTTGCGCACCACATCCACCTGACGCATGACATCCACATCAATACCAAGGTTTTTAGCAATGGTCGGTAGAATTGTCTCCGTATCAACAAAGACCTGAGCTGAAGCCTCATATTTATAGGGCATTGAAGCAACCAACGCCCAGCCCAAGAGGCTGACAACCCAAATTGTTGTCAGCATATACCATTTTTTCCGCCAAATCCCGTATATGATGGATTTGACTTGTTGGTACACCTCATGAAGGCCTACTTCAGCAGCCACCGCTATTTACTCCTAGCCCTTATGTTAACTCAATCTGCAGTTACAGAGCTATATTAAACCATATTTTAGAGAATACTTTCAGGGATAATTAGCACATCGCCAGGCAAAATCTTAACATTTGCCCTGATTTCACCATCTTTAAGTAAAGATTCAATCCTCACGCGATACTCTTTCTGTTTCCCCTCTTCAAAGCGAACCAGAGTGGCTCTATCCCCTGCCGCAAACTCGGTCAAACCACCGACCTGGATCATAACATCAAGCAAAGTCATATTCGCGCGATATGGAATGGCCTGAGGACTAGCAGCTTCACCGACCACTCGAACCTGTTGTGAAAATGGGCCAAAAAAGCTTTGAACAACAACAGTTACAATAGGCTGTTGAATATAAACATTAAGCTTTTCTTCGATATCTCTAGCAAGCTGGCTTGGTGTCTTGCCTGTTGCGGAGAGATCATCAATAAGCGGCATAGACAAGCGTCCATCTGGACGCACGGTCACTGAAACTGAAAGCTCAGGATTCCGCCACACAAAGATACTAAGACCATCTCCTGGACCAATCAGGTAATCCGGGCCAGCCCCCTCATTCGGTGGCACAAAGGGTGCCGACGGTAAATTCGGATACGGAGAACACGCAGAAGCAACCATTATGACCGCAAGAAATGCAACTACCCTGTAGATACTTTGTCTCAATGGCATTTCACTGCCTCCATTCGCACGCCCCAATTACTATGCTTCTCTTTGCCCTATGAGCACATAAAAATCAACAATTGATGTTTTTAACTATAGAAAATACTTAGCTTTTCTATGGCATCTCAACTTGACACCTTCTCTTTTCAATCCTTGTCTTTCTTTTTGTTCTTTATCGAGAACTTACCATCTTTATTTTGGTCAAGATCATCATTTTTCAGGCCCCAGTATATGACATAGGAGATCGCCATACAAAATATGAAGAAATATATTGTATTCATTACTTCTCCTCTTGCCAGTTTTATACACCAGGCTTGGCTAATCTATTAAAAATAGCCATTTGCCCGTCAGATGTATCATCCCAGCTAAAGTTGCGGGCGTAGGCTCTCACACTTTCTCTTGTTGGATAACATGCCATCAACTCTTCAATCGCTTCAATATATTGTGAAGCATCACCAGTATACACTAACCTGCCCGCCTCCGGTACAGTCACCAAGTCCATCGCACCACCAACTGCACTCGCAATGACAGGAGTACCGCAGGCCATCGCTTCCAATAAGACATTGGGCCAACCTTCACGTTCCGACGGTAAAATCAATATATCCGCTGCGCTCATGACCGCAGGCATATCTTCAGGGGATTGCTGCCCGATAAACTTTACCCTATCGCCCATCTCAAGAGACATCGCCAAAGCCTCAAGGTCACCTTGAAGTGGGCCACTGCCTGCGATAACAACGGTAAATTCTTTAAGGTGAGCTGCAGCCTTTATCAGAATATCGACCCTTTTCCTCTCAATAAGCCACCCGGCAAATAGCAAAACCTTTTTGGGTTTACCCCATAGCTCTCGTGTTTTCTCTCGGTTTATTGGTCGAAAAAAATCAAGATCAACACCATTCCGTAATGTAGTTATCTTAGCCTCAGACACTCCCATATCAATGATTTCCTGCCGCAGAGACTGTGAAACAGTAATCACATGCCCGGCAGCAGCAGCTGTTTTATGGATGATGCCCTTGTATCTCTCCATCCGGCCAATTTGAGTGATGTCACTCCCTCTTGCAGTAACCGTAAATGGCAGTTTAATTTTTTTTGACAGGCGTGCAGCCGCCACTCCATCAGGGTAAAAATAATGTGCATCAATAATATCAAAGGTCAGCCCCTTGTTGATCAGGCGCTTTATCTTTCCAAGCGCTGCCCAATATAAAAACCATGGTGTTAAACGCATACCGATCTTCGG
>JBNKGK010000213.1:0-6359 GCA_050289785.1 Kordiimonas sp. | reverse complement strand
ATCGGATTCAACGCACCAGAAACAGCCGCCCGCAACGACAGCGGTCTCGGTCGCGGCCAGTGCAGGGCCGGTCAGCATCAGGAAGGCAAGGAAACATCCACCAACCCAATCGCATCTATCTTCGCCTGGACACGTGGCCTGAAATATCGCGGGCAGATGGATGACACACCAGAGGTAATAAAATTTGCTGAAACACTTGAGCAAGTGTGCATCAAAACTGTTGAGCATGGCAACATGACCAAAGACCTTGCCCTTCTGATCGGCCCGAACCAAAGCTGGATGACAACAGGCCAGTTCTTTGACAAGATCGATGAGAACCTGAAGAAGCGGTTCAGCTAGAAACCTGTTCAATCATCTGAAGAAGAGCCGCCTTTTTTGGGCGGCTTTTTTGTTGTTAATCTCAAGCCGACGCCTCTGAGACCATATGGCGTTTCATCCAGCCAATCATCTCCTGCCGGTCAACGGCGGTAAGATGCCCAGCTTCCACCAGCTCTGACAGGCGCACATCCGCAACCTTTTCCAATTGTTCGGGCAAGCCCGCATACATGGAAAGCACCATATGCAGATCCGTACTCTCCAGCCACATGATGCGGCAGCGCGTGTGCGCCACCACGGCGGGCTGACGCCCAGCCTCTGTCATAAAACCAATTTCACCAAAAAAATCACCTGAACGCAGCGGAATTGCACGGTGCTGATAATATACTTTTACTTCACCTGAAATAATAAAATAAAGCCCGTTATCGTCATCATGCCGGTGTGTCACAACCGCACCCGGTGCCACGGTCAGCGTGCGCATCCGCCGACCTATATTCTCGGCATCACCGTTCGAGAGATGCATAAGTGCCGGGGAGTCCGTAATAACCCTTGCAGGTACAACAAACTCGCGGCGGTGCACCTCCTCAGAAAAGCCCGATGCCACAATACCAATAGGCAGAGCAAAAAAAGCGAGCCCTAAAATCATAACGATGCCACCCACAATGTGCCCCATAACCGTAATGGGCACGACGTCACCATAGCCAACGGTGGTCAGCGTCGCCACAGCCCACCATAAGGCCGCAGGAATACTGCCGAAAACATCAGGCTGTGCATGGCGTTCTACAAGATACATAGAGGTAGCCGAGAGCAGCAAAAGCCCCCCCATCACAATAAAAGCCGCAGACAACGCACGCCGCTCTGCATAGACCACCCTGCCAAGAGATGCGAGCGCGGGTGAATAACGCACCAGTTTTAGAAGCCGTAGTAAACGGAAGATACGCAGTATCCGCAGATCCCACGTAGCTCCAAACAGCACATGGAAAGGCAAAATAGCCAGTAAATCAATCAAAGCCAAAGGCGAGAGAATGTAAGAGAGCCGGGCCTTCCAAGGGGGCAGATGTTCGGCCCCCGGCCGATCAACAGACACCCACACCCTAGCAGCATATTCAAGTGAAAAGATAATGACTGAAATAGCATCAAACCAAACCAGTTCAGCTTCATAAGCTAACCAAATGGCAGGAACAGTTTCAAAGATAACAGCAATCACATTGGCCAGGATCAGCACAATCATGAACTGCTCAAACAGAGAGGATGCCAAGCCACCAAAGCTGCCAAGCTCTAGAAAATTATAAACCTTATGCCTGGCCCCTGCCCTGTTCATCCTACCTGTCTTTTGTGTTTATAACTGCGAAAGAGCCTTTTCTATCGCTGCTATTGCTTCCTGCGCCTTAGCACCATCCGGGCCACCAGCCTGCGCCATATCTGGCCGACCGCCTCCCCCTTTACCCCCTATGGCTTCTGCCCCCACACGCACAAGAGCAACAGCATCAGCCTTGCCTTTCAGGTCATCCGTTACGCCAACCAAAAGCGCTGCTTTACCATCATTAACCGCAATATAGGCAACAACACCAGAGCCTAGCTTGTTTTTGGCTTCATCAGCCATACCACGCAGATCTTTCGGGCTGACCCCCTCAATTACCTGACCAATATACTGCACACCATTGACATTTTGTACAGCTGGACCTGATGAACCGCCACCAAGTGCCGCTTTTTTTCGTGCATCAGCGAGGTCTTTTTCCAGAGTTTTCCGTTCCGCCAGCAGGCTGGATACTCGCTCTGGCACATCCTGCACACTCACCTTCAGGTTAGCTGCCGCTTCTTTGAGTGTTGCCTGTTGTGCCAGCAGATGATCATGCGCAGCTGCGCCGGTCAGCGCCTCGATACGGCGTACTCCAGAAGAAACAGCCCCCTCTGAAACAATGGTGAACAGGCCAATATCACCCAGTTTGTTCACATGGGTGCCGCCACAAAGCTCCACAGAATAGGAAGGCTTTGACGGCGTATCATTCAGGCCCATTGAAACCACCCGCACTTCATCGCCGTATTTCTCACCAAATAGTGCCATGGCACCCGCCTCAATCGCGTCATCATAGCTCAAGAGCTTGGTAACCACTTCATCATTTTGGCGGATCAGGCGATTCACTTCCCGCTCAACAGCAATCAGTTCCTCTTCAGAAATTGACTTTGGATGCGAAATATCAAAACGCAACCTGTCTGGCGCAACGAGCGAGCCCTTTTGCGTTACATGCTCACCAAGATAACGACGCAATACTTCATGCAGGACGTGTGTAGCTGAGTGGTTGGCACGCAACTGTGTGCGCCGTTCGCCGTCCACCTGCATATCGAGTGTGTCAGAAACGGCAATCACACCACTTTTTACATGAGCGTGGTGGATATGCAGAGCCCCAACCTTTTTGGAGGTATCGGTTACCTCAGCAAAAGAAGAGGCCCCATTAAGCGTGCCAGTGTCACCCATCTGGCCACCTGATTCACCGTAGAAAGGTGTCTGGTTAGCAACGATCAGCACATCTTCGCCAGCCTCCGCCTTTTCAACAAGGTTGCCGTCTTTTAAAATAGCGACAACCTGACCTTCGGCCCGCTCGGATGTGTAACCAACAAACTCAGTAGCACCATGTTTATCTTTTAGATCAAACCAAACAGCTTCAGTGGTGGTATCACCGGAGCCAGCCCAGGCTGCACGGGCCTGAGCCCGCTGTTTTTCCATGGCTGTGTTGAAGCCATCAACATCTACACCACGCCCCTGCGAGCGCAATGCATCCTGCGTCAGGTCAAGCGGGAAACCATAAGTATCATAAAGCTTGAAGGCCACATCGCCCGGCAGGTCTGCTGCACCGATTTTGGCTACTTCCTCATCCAGAAGACGTAGACCTTTTTCCAGCATCTGACGGAAACGAGCCTCCTCCAGCTTGAGTGTTTCTTCAATCAGCTTCTGCGCGCGGCCAAGCTCAGGAAAGGCCTGTCCCATTTCGGAAACCAGCGTCGGCACCAGTTGATGCATCACCAGATCTTTTGCTCCCAGCAAATGAGCATGGCGCATAGCCCGGCGCATAATGCGGCGTAGCACATAGCCCCTGCCCTCATTAGAAGGAAGAACACCGTCCGAGACCAGAAAGCTGCAAGCACGCAAATGATCAGCAATCACACGGTGAGACGCTCTCGTTTTATCGTCTTCAGCCGCTTTTGTAACTTCAACAGAAGCCGAAATCAGGCGTTTGAAAGTATCAATCTCATAGTTATCATGCGTACCCTGCATCACAGCGGAAATACGCTCTAACCCCATGCCCGTATCAATGCTGGGCCTTGGCAGGTTGACCCTGTCCCCCGGTCCACGCTGTTCAAACTGCATGAACACTAGGTTCCAGATTTCAACAAAGCGGTCCCCGTCTTCTTCCGGGCTACCGGGAGGGCCTCCCCAAATGTGATCACCGTGATCATAAAAGATTTCAGAGCATGGACCACAAGGGCCAGTATCCCCCATCGACCAGAAGTTATCACTGGTGGCGATGCGAATGATGCGATCATCAGAGAAACCTGCGATCTTCTTCCAAAGGTTAAAAGCTTCATCGTCTTCATGATAAACTGTAACGGTCAGTTTATCGGGGTTAATGGCAAATTCTTTGGTGATGAGCTGCCAAGCCATTGAAATGGCCTCTTCCTTAAAATAATCACCAAAAGAAAAGTTTCCCAGCATTTCAAAAAAGGTGTGGTGCCGGGCCGTATAGCCCACATTATCAAGGTCATTATGTTTACCACCAGCGCGCACACACTTCTGCGAAGAGGTCGCACGGGAATAATCTCTCGTTTCCGCGCCTGTAAAGAGGTTTTTAAATGGCACCATGCCTGCATTCACAAACATAAGTGTAGGATCATTAATCGGCACCAACGGTGCGGATGGCACAATTTCATGATTGTTCGAGCCAAAGAAATCCAGATACGCCCGTCTGATATCATTGGTGCCTGTTACTGATCCACTCATAGAAGAAACCTCAGTTCTTGCTGTATTGCTATTATCCAGAAAGAATATTTGCCTCTTTTTCTGAATTTCTGGCCCTTGTACCCTTCACTTTCGGCTCTGTCCAGCCAATCCATAGCTTCCGTACCATAGCGCATGAAAATTTCATGAAAAAGGCGGTCAAAACCGCCTTAATCGTCAACGAAGGCTGGAAGCCCTCCTATTTTTCGGAAACCTCGCCCTCATCACCGGGTGATACCAACATGGCTTCATTTACCAAACCAGCATTCTGACGAATGGCCCGTTCAATCTCGTTAGCGACATCAGGGTTTTCCACGAGGAAGCGTTTGGCATTCTCACGCCCTTGGCCAATACGCTGGCTTGCATGACTATACCAAGAGCCTGACTTCTCAACCACACCAGCCTTTACACCCAGATCAAGAATCTCACCGGTTTTAGAAACACCTTCACCGTACATAATATCAAACTCAACCTGCTTGAAGGGTGGCGCAACCTTGTTTTTCACTACCTTCACCCGCGTAGCGTTGCCAACGATATCGTCTTTATCCTTAATCTGGCCAATGCGGCGAATATCCAGACGCACAGAGGCATAGAATTTAAGGGCATTCCCCCCTGTTGTCGTTTCCGGGCTGCCATACATCACACCAATTTTCATTCGAATCTGGTTAATGAAAATAACAATTGTGTTGGAACGAGAAATGGAAGCCGTCAGCTTTCTCAGGGCCTGGCTCATCAAGCGTGCCTGCAGCCCCACATGGCTGTCCCCCATCTCGCCTTCAAGCTCTGCCCGAGGTGTGAGTGCTGCCACGGAATCAACCACCAGAATATCAACAGCGCCAGAGCGCACCAATGTGTCCGCAATCTCGAGTGCCTGCTCGCCTGTATCGGGCTGGCTCACCAAAAGCTCATTTACATCCACCCCAAGCTTTCGGGCATACACCGGGTCCAGCGCGTGCTCGGCATCCACAAAGGCTGCAATGCCGCCTGCTTTTTGCGCTTCAGCAACAGCGTGTAAAGCCAGTGTGGTTTTACCGGAGCTCTCCGGCCCGTAAATTTCAATGATTCGGCCTTTAGGAAAACCACCAATACCAAGCGCTATATCCAGATTAAGAGACCCTGTTGAAACAGCTTCAATCTCAATACCACTTTGTTTTTGCCCCAGCTTCATCACAGAGCCTTTACCAAAGGCCCTGTCGATTTGACCCAGTGCGGCTTCAAGCGCTTTTGCTTTATCCACGGATGTTCCCTTCACCAATTGTAATTCAGGCATAGCCATATCTGGGTCTCCTTATTCCATAAGCTGGGCTTGCTTGCAATGATCACTATGTACACTTTTTGTTCTCATTGCGCAACAATATATTCACTTTTTGTTCTCATTCTATGGAACAAATAGTAGAACAGAGACTAACCAAGAATGGATTTTACCTTTTCCGCCAATTCCTTAAGCGAAAATGGCTTGGGCAGGAACAGGAACTCGTCGGCCTCCAGATTTTTGCGAAACATGTCTTCCGCATAACCGGAAACAAAAATAACCGGTAAATCAGGATATTTTTTACGGGCCTCCTGCACCAGGGTTGGCCCGTCCATATTCGGCATCACAACGTCAGAGATCAGCAGGTCAATCGTAACCTCACTATTTTCCAACACTTCGAGGCCCGCTTCCCCGGATGCCGCCTCCAATATTTTATATCCTTTATTGGAAAGAGCACGGCTCGCGAACATGCGCACAGGGTCTTCATCTTCAACAATAAGGATTGTGCCTTTACCAGTCAGGTCTTTTGCTGGGGTTTCTGTGATATTGGCCTCTTCCTCCTCAACAATGGCCGCATGTGCCTTTAAGAAGAGAAGGAAGGTGGTGCCGTTCCCAAGCTCAGATTCCGCAAAAACAAAGCCACCTGTTTGTTTAACGATACCATATACAGTGGCTAACCCCAGCCCGGTGCCCTGCCCCACTTCCTTAGTGGTGAAGAAAGGCTCAAAAATTTTATTGAGATTATCCGCAGGAATACCACAGCCACTATCTTGTACCTCAACAAGCACGTAATCATCC
>JBNKGK010000212.1:0-6365 GCA_050289785.1 Kordiimonas sp. | reverse complement strand
CCTAAATCCGCATATTCACGGCTGAGCTTCACAAACTCTTCATTGGAAAACTGGTCTGGCGTGCCAAGCGCATGACCCAGATAATCATATCGCTCAAGCAGTTGCTCCAAACGTTGATCAGATATCACTGCCATAAACTGCGTTCCTTATGCACCAACAACAGCAGAAATAAGGCCATCAAACGCCACTTCCTGCTGATCACCACTATCCAAATTTTTAACCATTACCTTGCCAGCTTCCAGCTCATTGTCCCCAATGATGACGGCAAATTCTGCATCCGCCTTGCTGGCTCTGGTTAGCCGTTTTTTCAAATTGCCACTTCTGTCTGCCGTGACGGTGAGGCCTGCACCACGCAGCTCCTCTGCCAGAGAAAAGGCTTTTAATGTACTTGCTTCACCCATTGGCATGATAATCACGGGGCGAGGCATAGTGTTTGGTATTTCAGCCAGCATGGCGAGGCGTTCAATGCCGCCTGCCCAGCCAACACCGGGTGTAGCGGGGCCACCAAGCTGTTCGATAAGGCCATCATAGCGCCCACCCGCCAGCACTGTGCCCTGAGCCCCAAGTTCTGTTGTGATAAATTCAAAGGCGGTGTGCGTGTAATAATCCAACCCGCGCACAAGCCTTTCATTATGCTCAAATGGCACACCTGCTGCGGTTAGACCAGCGGTTACTGCAGCAAAGAAAGAGCGAGAGGCTTCATTCAAACAGTCTGACATCAAAGGCGCGTTTGCAACAATGGCTTTGTCGCCTTCGTCTTTACTGTCAAGAATTCTTAAAGGGTTGGTCTCAAGTCGGCGCTGGCTGTCCTCTGACAGTGCTTTTTTGTGCCCCCCAAAATAGTCCACCAGCGCTGCACGGTAAGCCTGCCTGCTCTCAACATCGCCAAGAGTGTTGAGGTTAAGCACAACCTTATCGCCCATGCCAAGTTCGCTCAGCAGCCGCCATGCCATGGCGATCATATCCACATCTGTTTCAGGGTTATTCGGCCCCAAAAGTTCTGCATTGATCTGATGGAATTGCCGATAGCGGCCTTTTTGCGGTCGCTCATAACGAAACACCGGGCCATTACTCATCAGTCTGCAAGGCAAGTTCTGCTGCATGCCATTAGAAATGAATGCCCGACAAACACCCGCTGTAAATTCTGGCCTGAGCGTAATTTCCTCGCCGCCCCTGTCTTCAAAAGTATACATTTCTTTGGAAACAATGTCAGAAGCTTCGCCAAGCGGCCGTTTAAAAACCTCGGTAAATTCGAAAATAGGGGTGGCCAGTTCTTCGAAACCATAAGAGCCTGCAACTCGCCGAAAGCTCTCTACCACCGCTGTCATACGGCGGGATTCATCCCCATAAATATCGCGCGTGCCCCGCGCCGGTTGCAGTTTGGACACAACAAATTCCTTTAAAGTTGCTAATGTGCAGGATGTGCTTCTGCTTCAGAGGCAGCCAGTTCGGCAGCTTTTGCTTCAACCAGTTCTACAATATGATCGACAATTTTATCGTTGGTGATCTTATGATCCGTCACACCGGAAAGATAAACCATGTGATTGCCATTACCACCACCCGTGAGGCCAATATCGGTTTCCCGCGCCTCGCCAGGGCCATTGACCACACAGCCAATAATAGAGAGACTCAAGGGAGTGTGAATATGCGAAAGCCGCTCTTCCAGCACTTCCACCGTTTTAATCACCGGGAAAGCCTGACGGGCACAGGAAGGGCAGGAAACAATTCTGACACCCCGGTGCCGAAGGCCAAGGGATTTCAGCATTTCAAAACCAACTTTCACCTCTTCTGCGGGTTCGGCCGAAAGGGAAACACGGATCGTATCCCCAATGCCTGCCCACAAGAGGGAGCCCATGCCGATGGAGGATTTCACCGTGCCACCACGCAGGCCACCCGCTTCCGTGATACCCAGGTGAAGAGGGTAGTCACACGCATCTGCCAGACCGTGGTACGCCGCCACAGCGAGAAAAACATCAGAAGCTTTCACACTGATTTTGAAATCAAAGAAATCATTATCTTCCAATATGCGGGCGTGCTCGAGCGCGCTTTCCACCAGTGCTTCCGGGCAAGGCTCACCATATTTTTCGAGAAGATGCTTTTCCAGCGATCCGGCATTCACACCGATCCGCATGGAACAGCCATTATCTTTGGCAGCCCTCACCACTTCTTTCACCCGGTCAGCAGAACCGATATTACCGGGATTAATACGCAGGCAAGCAGCACCAGCGTCAGCCGCTTCAAGCGCGCGCTTATAATGGAAGTGAATATCAGCCACCACCGGCACACCCGCCTCGCGGCAAATGGTCGGCATCGCGGCTGTTGATTCCTCATCGGGGCAGGAGACCCGAACAATATCAACACCAGCTTCCCTTGCCTGAGCGATCTGCGCCAAAGTGGCTTTTGCATCAGAAGTCAGTGTATTGGTCATGGTTTGTACAGAAATCGGTGCATCACCACCCACAGGCACAGTCCCAACCATAATCTGACGGGATTTGCGTCTGATAATATCTCTCCAGGGGCGCACGCTCATGCCAAAACCTTTACTTCAAGCTTCCTGCTCGGCGTTATACATGATTAAGGGCCCCGCCGAAAGCAAGGAAATTATGAAGATTTTTGTAGATTTATCCTGGGCAGGGAAAAGTTTATCGGGACGCACCAAAAGCGGCAGAGGAAAGCTGTACGGCGTTTTCAACTTCCATATGCTGAACAATTTCTCCACGCTCACCAAGAGGCACCGCCTCCGCCAGACCAAAACCTAATAACAGCGCCCCGGCATTACTGGTGGACAAAAGCACACCCTGACTGTGCTGTGGTTTATAGGATTGCCCTTCTCTCAAGACACCCGACCAGATTTCTGTACCATCTGGATTAGCTAGTTTTACCCACGCATCTTCACGAGCCTGAAGGCGGAAGCTCGCCGATGTGCTATAAAGTTTTTCCTGAGTAGAAGCATTGGCCGCGGGCAAGAATAAAGACCCACTTTCTTTTGGCTCATCGTTCACCGGTTGGGCATCACCGTTGCTTTCAATAGCAGACACCACTACGCTGGCGATATCCACCGCACTTTCAGCAACTTGCGGGGCTACTTCCACCAAGGATGCTGAATTCACCTTAGGTAACGTAGCCTGAACAGCAGCAAGCTGGGCTTTCTCACGCTCTACATGAACAGCCGTTTCCTGTTCACCAACATATAAATTTGCCCCGCTCACCAAACCCCAGCAAGCAAGCACACCGCCAACACCCATGACCGGAGCAAACCAGCCAGGCAACCAAGAGCGCTTCTCAGAAAGCATTTCAACTTTCGGTGCTTCAGGCTTTTCTGAGACATAGGCCAGATAAGCCACTTTGAAGTCTTCGGTCAGGGTTGATACCTGCTCTGCGCTCATTTTAAGGAAACGCGCATAAGACTTCACAAAACCGGTAGAGAAAGTGATTTCAGGCAAATCCTCATAGCGATTTTCTTCAATGTCTTTTAGGTATGTGCTTTTAACACAGATTTCCTGAGCAACCACAGAAAGGCACAACTTCCGCCTCTCGCGGGCAGACTTTAACAGTTCGCCAACTGTTTTACCTTCTTTGCTCATAAAACCCGTCCTACTGCCAGATATCCTGACAACTATTATTCTCAACTACTCGATTTCCCTGGGATGCTTGCAGCTCTCATCTTGTCTTATGCGACATAAAGGCCACAGCTTTATATTTTATTAACCCGAATCCCCAGAATCGCGAATGAATATTATTGTTATACTTTTTGACCATGCTGTCAAAAGACAATTAAAAACGAGATAAAAATATAGTTAAAATGCAAGTATATCTCATTCAGAACACCCATACATTGTTCTAAATAAAGGAAAATTAGATTTCGATATCATGATCCTGAGCAAAACTCAGAAGAGAATCGCGAATCGAATGCTCAGGTGATGACAACTGTGACAGGATAAACGCTTGCAAGGTTGACAAGTCTATTGACCGAATCATTCGCTTGATTGGGCCCACAGATGTGGGAGAGACAGATATTCTTCTCAGCCCCAGACCAAATAGTGCCATCGCCTCAATAGGCTTACCACCCATTTCACCACACAATGTTACCGGCACATCTGCCTTATGGCACGATTCCACGATAAATCTCAGGAACCTGAGAACAGGTGGGGCCAGCAAATCATAACGATCCGCCAGACGGGGGTTAGACCTGTCACAGGCAAAGAAGAATTGCATCAGGTCATTGGTACCAATGGAGAGGAAGTCCAGTTCTTTCAGCACGAGATCAAGCTGCCAGCTTAGAGAGGGTACCTCCAGCATACAGCCAACCTTGACATCCACTGGTTCAGGCTTGCCATATTGCTTGAGCCGCTCAACTTCCTTCTGCAGTATTTTCTTACACCGGCGCAGCTCCGATAAATCCGCAATCATCGGGAACATCACATGTAGTGTTTTCCCAGCTGCCGCATATAAAAGCGCGCGGAGCTGGTATCGCAACAGTGCCGGCCGATCGAGAGCAATCCTAATAGCGCGCCACCCCATGGCTGGGTTTTCCTCATTGTCCCGGGGTAAAAAGGGCACTGGTTTGTCGCCACCAATATCCAGCGTCCGAAAGACAACAGGCTTATCACCGGCCGCCTCAAGCGCTGCTGCATAAATTTCAGTTTGCTCATCAACCTTCGGCAAAGCCGGAGACACCATGAACTGAAATTCTGTACGGAACAGGCCAATGCCAGCGGCTCCCGTGCTCTCGAGGCTTGGCAAATCCACCAACAGACCAGCGTTCATGAAGAGATCAATTTCGCAGCCATCCTTGGTGACCGTAGCCAAGTCACGCTCAGCAGCATATTCAGCTAAACGCTTTTCCTGCACAGCCAGCGTGGTGCGATAGGTTTCAATCACATCTTCAGCAGGCCGCACATAGGCATGGCTATTGCCTGTATCAACAATCACATGCTCACCGGGCCGAACGTGTGACATCAAGCCCGAAACACGCCCCAACAACGGTATCCCCATGGCACGCGCAATAATGGTCACATGGGAGGTTGTAGAGCCTTCTTCCAGCACAATGGCTTTTAGATGCCTGCGATCATAATCCATCAACTCGCCGGGCCCAATTGTCCGAGCAATCAACACAGAATCTTCTGTCAGTTTCGGTTTATGATTTTCTTTATCGCCCTGAATGATACGAATAAGACGCGTGGCCAAATCCTCAAAATCAGAAATCCGTTCCCTCAGGTATGGGTCGCGGATTTTATACATTCTGGCGCGGTTTTCCTGCTGAACACGATCCACAGCCGCTTCAGCTGTCAGACCAGAACTCACTGCCTCTCGCATCTTTTCCTGCCAGCCCTGATCGTAGGCAAACATGCGATAGGTTTCCAGAATTTCCCTGTGTTCACCGCCATGGGCCAAATCAGGGTGCTCAATCATCTGCTCGAGCTGTACTCGCATTTCTGCGATAGCCCCTTCAAGACGCATCCGCTCTGTTTCCACATCGTCAGCAACAGTGCGGTTTACATTCACTTGCGGCCTGCGGAAAACAGCAACACCCGCGCCTACACCATGCGCCAGTGCCAGACCATCGAGGGTGACAGACTGGCCGGTATCCGCTGAGCTTTCCGTCAACTCCTCGGGATCCACCAATTCCCCGGAAGCTGCCAGCTCCGCGATCACCATAGAGATGGTTTGCAGCGCCTCCACCTCTTCCTGACGGTAGCGCCTTGGGGTCACGTTCTGAACGACAAGAACACCCACAACACGGCCGGTACGCAGAATCGGCACACCAAGGAAGCTGTGATAAATTTCCTCACCCGTTTCAGGGCGGTATACGAATCTTGGATGTTGGGGTGCTTCAGAAAGGTTCAGAGGCAACCCTCTTTCAGCAACTAGACCAACCAGACCCTCACCAACATGCAAGCGTGTCTGGTTTATCGCTTCACGCTTCAAACCTTCTGTAGCAAACAGTTCGAGAATGCCGCCTGCCCGCGTCAGATAAATCGAACACACTTCAGCAACCATATTCTGTGCAATCACACGCACAACACGGTTCAGCCTGTCCTGCGCATGGCCACTGTTCGCCATAACGCTGTGCAAGCGTCTCAACAATAAGCGTGGCTGGCTGACGTGGTCAGTCACGAATGTCCCCTTTTTTGCGTTTAAGCACCTGAGAGAATCAGCTGCCTATCCGCATCTTATTATGCAATGTTGCGGTCAGAAACAGCTAAATAGCCGCAGGCCTGTTCAATCAGTTCCTGAAGGATTGCAGAAGTCGGCTCGATCCGCTTGGCCATACCCACACTTTGACCAGCCATCACAGAGCCTGTTTCCACATCCCCATCCACAACAGCTCTTCTGAGCGCCCCACCCCAGTAATGCTCTATCTG
>JBNKGK010000211.1:0-6403 GCA_050289785.1 Kordiimonas sp. | reverse complement strand
TTGTCTCCGACCTTGAGCGTGCGGCGTGTTTTGAGTGTGTCTTTACCAACAGATGTCATGAGATCAGGGCCTCCATATCAAGTGTTTTAAAATTCAAGCACATGCCAAAACCTGTCTGGATTCGGCACGTGAAGGCGCGAAAACTGAACAAAAACCCATCATATCGGCGTCAAACTATCTTGCAACCACGAGTTTGTTGCAATAGTATGCGCGCCGCCGCGCTTTGCCTTGCTCGCCAGACTATTCTGCCGCCTGGGTATCAAGCTTCATTTAACCCTTTTTTGTCAGGACCGTCATGAGTTTGTACACAGAATATTTAGACGAGATCGAAACCCGAAAAACACAGGGATTGAATCCAAAGCCCATCGAAGATGGCGCGCTTGTTCAGGAAATCATCTCGCAGATCACAGACCTTGCAAACGAGCACCGAAAAGACTCCCTGAACTTTTTCATTTACAATACTCTGCCAGGGACCACGAGTGCTGCCGGTGAAAAAGCCAAGTTTCTGAAAGATATCATCCTCGGCAACGCTGTTGTTGAGGAAATTTCACCAAGCTTTGCGTTTGAATTGCTATCACACATGAAAGGTGGCCCTTCCGTTGGGGTGCTCCTGGATCTGGCCCTTGGTGATGACGCATCAATTGCCGCCCAAGCCGCTGATGTCCTGAAAACGCAGGTTTTCCTGTACGAGGCAGACACAGACAGGCTCGCTGCCGCTTACAAAGCAGGCAACGCTGTTGCCAAAGACATTCTGGACAGCTACGCGAAAGCCGAGTTCTTCACAAAGCTGCCTGAGATCGACGAAGAAATTAAGGTTGTGACTTACATTGCTGCAGAAGGTGACGTTTCTACTGACCTTCTCTCCCCCGGCAATCAGGCGCACTCACGCTCAGACCGCGAACTGCACGGCAAGTGTATGATCTCAGAGGAAGCTCAGGCTGAAATTCAAGCCCTGCAAAAACAGCACCCTGACGCACGCGTGATGCTGATTGCAGAAAAAGGCACCATGGGCGTGGGGTCTTCCCGTATGTCTGGTGTGAACAATGTTGCCTTGTGGACCGGCAAGCAGGCCAGCCCTTATGTGCCGTTCGTGAACATTGCCCCCATTGTTGGTGGTACAAACGGTATTTCCCCAATCTTCCTGACCACTGTTGGTGTGACAGGCGGTATCGGCCTTGACCTGAAAAACTGGGTGAAAAAGCTGGATGCTGACGGCAAGCCTGTTCTGGACGCAAATGGTGACCCTGTTCTGGAAGAAGCTTATTCTGTTGCAACAGGTACTGTTCTTACAATCAATACAAAAGCGAAGAAGCTGTATGATGCAACAGGCGACAAAGAGCTTGTTGATATCTCCTCTGCACTCACACCGCAAAAGGTTGAGTTCATCAAGGCAGGTGGTTCTTATGCAATTGTGTTTGGTAAAAAGCTGCAAACCTTTGCAGCTGAAACACTGGGCGTTGAAATACCGGCTGTGTTTGCTGCCGCTAAAGAAATCTCTCACGCAGGCCAAGGCCTGACAGCTGTTGAGAAAATCTTCAACAGAAATGCTGTTGGTGTTAGCGAGGGTGCTGTTCTGCACGCCGGGTCAGACGTTCGTGTGAAGGTGAATATTGTTGGCTCGCAGGATACAACAGGCCTGATGACTTCCCAGGAACTGGAAGCAATGGCCGCAACCGTTATTTCACCGAAAGTTGACGGTGCTTATCAGTCTGGCTGTCACACAGCGTCAGTATGGGATAAGAAAGCCCAGGTTAACATTCCAAAACTGATGGGCTTTATGAACAAATTTGGCCTCATCACCGCGAGAGACCCTAAGGGTGTTTACCATTCAATGACTGATGTGATTCACAAGGTACTGAATGACATTACAGTTGATGACTGGTCTGTCATTATCGGCGGTGACTCACACACTCGTATGTCCAAGGGTGTTGCTTTTGGTGCGGATTCCGGCACCGTGGCACTTGCTCTGGCAACTGGTGAGGCAACCATGCCTATCCCTGAGTCAGTTAAGGTAACTTTCAAAGGCAGCCTTAAGGACCATATGGACTTCCGTGACGTGGTTCACGCTACACAGGCACAGATGCTGAAAGAGTTTGGCGATAATGTCTTCCAAGGCCGTGTAATTGAAGTGCATATCGGTACACTGCTGGCTGACCAGGCCTTCACTTTCACTGACTGGACAGCAGAAATGAAAGCAAAGGCCTCTATCTGCATTTCAGAGGATGACACGCTTATCCAATCGCTTGAAATTGCCAAGAGCCGCATTCAGATCATGATTGACAAGGGCATGGAAAATGAGGCGAAAACGCTTCATGGCCTGATTGACATTGCTGACAAGCGTATTGCCGAGATCAAATCTGGCGAGCGTCCTGCGCTTTCACCAGATGACAATGCGAAATATTTCGCTGAGTTTGTTGTGGATCTGGACCAAATCACCGAGCCTATGATCGCTGACCCGGATGTGAACAATGCGGACGTATCCAAGCGCTATACGCACGATACGATTCGCCCTGTTTCCTACTATGGCGGTGACAAGAAGGTAGACCTTGGTTTTGTTGGCTCTTGTATGGTGCATAAGGGTGATATGAAAATTATCGCGCAAATGCTGAAAAACCTCGAGAAACAAGGCGAAGTGAAGTTTAACGCACCCCTCGTGGTAGCCCCTCCAACCTACAATATCGTTGACGAACTGAAAGCCGAAGGTGACTGGGCTGTCCTGCAAAAATATGCAGGGTTCGAGTTTGACGATAATGCGCCGAAAAATGCTGCCCGTACCGAATATGAAAATATTCTGTATCTGGAGCGCCCAGGCTGTAACCTTTGCATGGGTAACCAGGAAAAAGCGGCTAAAGGTGATACCGTACTAGCCACCTCTACTCGCCTGTTCCAGGGCCGTGTGGTGGAAGACTCTGACGAGAAAAAAGGTGAGTCCCTGCTGGCTTCAACACCGGTTGTGGTTCTTTCCACCATTCTTGGTCGCACACCAAGCATTGATGAGTATAAGGCGGCTGTGGACGGTATTAACCTGACCAAATTTGCCCCACCACTTGGCAAAGCCCCTATCACGCACATTAACTAAGGCGTATAGGCCCGGCACCCTCTCGGGTTGCCAAACAAAGATCTCAAGCAGTGCGCTTCGGCGCGCTGCTTTTTTATGGGCAAAGACAGAATGCCACGGGTTTACCGTGGATGAATGAGCCACACTCAATCGTCACCCCGGACCCGGCGCATCAGCGCCAGAGGCAATCCGGGGTCCAGGAATGACGAAAGAGACAAACCTTTTAAGATTATATTGTAACCTGAAGCGCGAGGTAAACTGTAGAGCCACAGGTTTTCCCGTAGGTATCTACGCTCAACCAATATCCCAAAAAAGGCCCTGTTTCACCCTATTTTTGCCTAAAACTGCCTCCATCCTGCTTTTTGTAAGCGGAGGAGAAGCTCATGGCTGAATTTACAGCACAGGAAATGATCATCGCCTTTACACTGGGCATCATCTGTGTAGCGGGTATCTGGCACACAAAATCAAAGCTGCGGGCCAAAGGTGGCAAACTGCAAGTAAATATCTGATTCTGTTGGGCGGCAACGAATCGCCGCTAAACATCTACATAATATGAAAATCAAACATTGCAGCAATGATCAAAGCATTTACCAGAAGGCTCGCGCTCGCCAGCCCATAAAAAATACGGTTCACCAAAGCCGTTTGCATTCCATGTGCTAACAGCACAACCCGCAGTCCCAAAAAAACATGCATCACCAAAGCATTGATTGCCATAATATAATAGGGTGTTAAAAAGGCCCTGCTTGGGTCTAGGAGGCCATTTTGACTGACCGCAAAAAACCAGTCAGTTTCTATATTTGCCGCGCGAGCCTTCAAGACTGTCGGAACATGCGATCCAAAAAAAGCTGCCAGATAGGCACCACAGGCTATCTGCACAATACGGAAGTTGTCACTCTGAAAGCGGGCATAATGCATAACCATGGTTACACCGCTGACAATCATAAAGACAATAAAGAGCAGCAAAAAGGGTTCTACCCACTCTGATTGATACCAACCTCGCAAAAAAGTCGCTATCTGACCATGTAATTCCACGGACCAAAATGCCCCCAGGTGATTCAGCAAATGAAACACAAGAAAGCCAGTTAGCAGTAATAAAGCCACCACACCATGTGATACACGCAACCATGTGCTAACAGGCTCATCCTTACTAAATGCTGAGGTCGGACTACGAAATATAAGGGCTATTAAGACGGCAATTCCCCATATAGAAAACCATGCGGGCCTGTACCATTGGATCAAGTTCACCGCCTCCAAGATATGTATTACAGGCCCTCCAAGGGCAGGTACTGTGCACACCAAAAATAAAATGGAGCGAACACGATGAGATAATATCCTACTAAATTTTATCAGTATAAAGAGGGCTGAAAATGGTACGGCAAAAAGCAAGGCAAGAACGAGAGCCGCACCAGCAGCACTCATGCTGGATTCTGCATCTGATACTGCAGATTTAATGAACTGAACATACAGTCCTATTAGATCGCCATATACCGCTGCACCAACGACGGGCAACAACCATATATATGATACAAGGCGTGAACGCACCGGTGCATTTGTTTTGAATATAGGTACCTCTGTCATTTTATCCCTCGCTTTTTATTTGGTACGTGCTGATGAATGGTCTTCAAACCATTGGCGCATGGTGGCTTTTGTTTCTGGCGGGAATTTGTCATTAAGCTGGCGCACAATATCAGCGATTGTAGTTTCAGCCAGCCGCTCGCGCATACTCCGTTCAGCGCTCTGCATAACAGCATGAATACTGCATATTGGAATTCCTGACGTTTTAAGTGGCCTGCCAGCATTAAGTACACAACGCTGACGAACCTCCTTACAATCGAATAATTTCTTTTTGCCTTCAATTGCATCCGTTACATGTAAAAATGTAATCTCATCAGCAGGGAGCGCGAGCTGATAGCCGCCCCCCTTTCCTTCACTGGCCTTCACCAGATGTGCTTTTTGCAGCTTCGTCATGATTTTCGCCAGATATGCCGATGGCACTCCCTGAAACTCAGCAAGTGTTTTTGCAGAAGGCCTGATGCCTTCCATGTTCATCGCCAGTTGAGTGACAATATGCAGGGCATATTCCACGGCATTTCCAAAATGGCTCATTCTTAACTCCGACTCATTTAATCGGAGTATATGCATATAAAACGCCACTCATCAAGTTTTATAGAATTCAGATTAGAGGCATTTATGGTGTCGGTTACAATGCACTCGCCTGAATAGAAAGGGCGTGAACGGGGCCAGCCAGCTCTTCCTTCAGTGCATCCATCACCATACGCTGCATGGCTACACGGCTTTGGCCCTCAAAGGCTGCCGATTTTATCACCACCCTGAAATGGCTTTCACCACCTTCGCGGTACCCGCCATGGCCGCGGTGGCTTTCTGATTCGTCAATAATATCGAGCTGCACAGGGGCCAAAGCCTGTGTCAGTTTTTCTCTCATTCTGTCTGCAACTTTTCCCATAAAGCTTAAATCCCTGTTATTTATTGTGATGGCTTGATAAACCTCACTGGTAAAGCCATATGTCATTCTCTACAATGGCGCTAGAGTTTATAAACAAGAGGTTTTTATATGAGTTCCGCCCTGGCCGAAAAAATGCCGAATCTGACAATGCCGGAGGAAAGAGTTTCCGTGCGTGAGGTATTTGGCCTGGATGTTGATATGGAAGTGCCAGCCTTTGCCGAGCGCACAGAACATGTGCCGGATATTGATGATAGCTATCTGTTTGATCATGACACCACGCTCGCCATTCTGGCTGGTTTTTCCCATAACCGCCGTGTGATGATTCAAGGCTATCACGGCACAGGTAAATCCACCCATATTGAGCAGGTGGCGGCCCGTCTGAACTGGCCCACCATCCGCGTAAACCTGGATAGCCATATCAGCCGGATTGACCTTGTGGGCAAGGATGCCATCGTGCTGAGGGACGGCAAGCAGATCACAGAATTTCAGGAAGGTATCTTGCCATGGGCACTACAAAGCCCCACTGCCATTGTGTTTGATGAATATGATGCAGGGCGGCCCGATGTGATGTTCGTCATCCAGCGGGTGCTGGAAGTGGAAGGCAAGCTCACACTTCTGGACCAGAATAGAGTGATCCGCCCTCACCCTGCGTTCCGTATTTTTGCCACATCCAACACCGTTGGCTTGGGTGACACCACCGGGCTGTATCATGGCACACAGCAGATCAACCAGGGCCAGATGGACCGCTGGAACATTGTGGCGACCCTGAATTACCTGCCGCATGACACGGAAACCGAGATCATCCTGGCGAAAGAGCCGGCCTACAACACGGACGAAGGCAAGGAGATCATCTCCAACATGGTGCGTGTGGCGGACCTTTC
>JBNKGK010000210.1:0-6453 GCA_050289785.1 Kordiimonas sp. | reverse complement strand
AGGCCATACAGGCGGGGAGGGTTGCTTCCCTGACCTTCAGGCTAGGCTTATGGATTTTTGTGAGCAAGCGAGAGACCCTCGGGTTTATCTAAGGCACCTTTCGCGGCGTTATGCTGGGCCCGCGAGCGAGAATATCCGGCAACATCTGGTTTCAGAGATATGTGCTGTGGAAAAGCGTCAGCCTTTCCCCGCAGCGCCAGATAAACAGCGCTGCCTCATTGCGGTTGATCAGGAAATACTGGCACGGAAAGAGGCCTTGAGCGCGTTTACGGCGCTTATGACTAGATTGGCGGCCCTGCCTCTAGAGCTTGCTCTGGTTGTCACTTACGAAAATAAGCTTTCTGTCGCAGCAGAGCTCATACAGGGTTGGGCGCAGCAGATCAAAGATATCATTCCCCTTGATAGAGGCAATGGAGGCGATGATTACCGGATCTATCTTGGCAGGCGCATTTATGGCCAGTTTTCCCAGGGGCCCAAAGAGGATGCCTGTGTGCTCAGCCGTATGGCCGATATGATTATTAATATTGGTGGGTCTGCCTTTCTGGAAGTGCTGGGGGATGCCAGACAACATGGCACGAAAGGCTATGTGGTGGCGAACAAAGCCTTTCTCAGTGGTGCAGGGAGCGTGCCTGCCGGTTTCAGCCCTGACCTCGGCAAGATACTGGCTTTTGAGCATGTTGCAGAGCAAATCATCACGGACGATGAGAAGGTGGCCACAGCCTTGATTGCCGAAGGAGTACCACCAGGGAAATTGGGCAGTTTGTCTGATTTCCTTGCGCTTTTTGAGAAAAAATGTGGCTCGTGAGCGCCCCAGCCTTGCCTGTTATTGAATTTATCTGTGCAACTGCTTATAGAAAAAGCAGAAACAGTTTCGCCCTGCCAGCATCAGGCTTTTGAAAGATAATGTGTGACCGCTGATTTTGATATATATTGCCTTGTGCCGGATTTGCCTACACCTTCCGCTGTTGAGCCTTATTTGCAAGCGATGCATGAGCGGCGCTGGTATTCAAACTTTGGCCCGCTGGTTACGCAGTTTGAGAGAGAAATGGCTCAGTTCCTTAGGGGTGGTGAAGGGCAGGCCGTCAGTTTCTCTTCCGCTACGACAGCCCTGGAACTTGCCATCCGGGCGATGGGGCTGAGGGAAGGGGCCAATGTACTGGTGCCTGCGCTTACCTTTCCGGCTACAGCTCTTGCGGTGATCAACGCGGGCCTTAGGCCTGTTTTTTGTGATGTCGATGCTGAGAGCTGGGTGTTAACACCGGACATTGCCGAAGCAGCTCTGCAGCATACATCTGTTGATCTGGTTATGCCTGTGGCTACCTTTGGTAAGCCGCTGGACGCCAAGATTTGGCTGGATTTTCAAAAGAGTAGCAATGTGCCGGTGCTGTTGGATGCTGCTGCGGCCCTTGGCCAGCAGGCTGTGGTTTCTGGTGTGAACACTGTTTTCAGCCTGCATGCCACCAAACCTTTTGGGGTGGGGGAAGGCGGGCTTCTGGTAACATCAGATGCTGATCTCGCCCGGAAAAGTCGTTCTCTCTCTAACTTCGGCTTTCAGGGCACAGGTGAAGTGCTGAGCCTTGGTACCAATGCCAAAATGGGTGAATATTATGCCGCTGTTGGCCTTGCCCAAATTCAGCGCTTTGAGGATGTCATGGCTAGTCGGCGCACTGTGCTTAGCGCTTATTTGCAGGCCTTGAAGCCTTATGAAAATAGCGTGGGCTTGCAGCAAGGGGTGGAAGAGGGTGCTTTCATTCCGGCCGTTTTCCCCATCTATATGCAGGGTAAGGCACCGAGCCTCACGGAAAAATTGCAGGAAGCCCGAGTACAGATTCGCCATTGGTATTTACCGCCGCTTTACCGGCACAAGGCTCTTGCAGGGTATGATGTCATCGGTATGGTGGACAGCGCACAGGGCTTGCCCGTGTGTGAGGATTTGGCCGCCAGCCTTGTTGGTTTGCCATTCCATGCATTTTTAAAGAATGATGATATTGAATTGATTTGCCAGCTTATTGGTCAGGAAACAGGTAGTCAGGCGTGAGTAAAACACTTTCCAAGGATATTGCAAAATTTGAAACATTGGTGCGTGGCCGCAGCTATGATGAATGCATCAATGTATTACAGACAATATTAAACACGATTGAAAGTGGTAAAGAAGGTTTTGGCGGGGCTGTTACAGCCTGCCCCATTGAGGCAGAAACGGAAGCAACCCGCTTTGCCTCTGCGGTAACACAGTTGCTTATTGACCCTGAGTATAAGCTCAATCAAAGGGCTTTTGGTGTCTTTGCGCGCTCTAAGAGGGCACTTGTGCAAAGCTTTGAAGTGAGTGGTTATCGTGGCACAGGCCATTTGGTGACCATGATGGGCAAAGAAAATGAGGACGGCACTCGCACACTCGCCTCCTATGAAACACCAAAGTTGCTGGCGGGGTTATCCATTAATAACCTGATGCCATCTTTATTAGGGCTGTTGTTAAAGCAGAAAGCAGAAATTGCGCTATCGCTTATTATGGGCTTCCTTTCAGAACAACTGACCTATAGCCCCATTGCCGAGAATGCTAGAAAGGCCATCTTTGATAATTATCATCTGTGGATGGATGCCAAGATTACAGATAATATGGCTCGTAATATGGGGCCTTCCTATATGGGCATCAGCTATGCTGAAGCTGATAACAAGCATGATCTGAAAAAATGCTATAATGCTGTTCTGCGCAAGTGGATGGAGACAAAGGAGGTGACAGATATTGATCTGTCAGAGCCGCGCCGTGCCGTGAAACGGCAGCCGACCATTGTTGTGCTCGCTGAACTTTATGATTCCAAGCATGCCATGCATCGCTGTTATGGCCCTTCTATCCGCGCCCTTAAAGGCCGGTTTAAAACCATTTTGATGACATCAGATGGCAAGGTTGACCCGGCACTGACTGATATGTTTGATAAGACTGACAATACGCCTTTTGATGTCAATAATCCGAAAGCTTATATTGATAAAGTAAAGTCATATCGGCCGGATATTGTTTATTTCCCAAGCATTGGTATGCGTATGATGAGCATCGTTTGTTCTAATGTGCGTATGGCCCCTATTCAGGTCATGACATTTGGGCATCCTGCAACAACTCATTCTGATAAAGTCGATTATGCTATTCTGGTTGATAATCAGATTGGCTCTGTGGGTACGGTTTCTGAAACCATATTGTTTCGCCCGACAAAGGCTCGTTGGCATATGCGTTCTGACGCTAAGATACCTGAAGCCCAAATTCGTCGGAATTCGGAAAAAGTTTCTGTGGCTGTTCCCGCCTGGTCTCGTAAAGTAACCCCCCAATTTCTTGCCGTTTGTGCGCAAATACAAAAACAGGCAAAAAATAAGGTAGAGTTTGTATTTTTTCCAAATGGTATTGGTGCTTTATTCCAAAGCTTTAAACGCCGTGTAGAGAATATGCTGGGTGCCACAGTTTTGCCCAGAACGGGCTACAATGATTACATTAAGAACCTTAACAAATGTGATATTTTCCTCAGTACTTTCCCATTTGGTGCCACCAACGGAATTATCGATGCTGCTTTGCTGGGTTTGCCTGTCGTGAACCTCATAGGAGATGAGGTTCATGCTAAAAATGATTCAGATATTGTCGCTAAATTTGATCAGCCAGACTGGCTGAGTACCACAAGTGTACAGGCCTATATTGAAGCAGTTGTTCGGTTGGTAGATAATCATGATTTACGTGTTCAGATTAGCAACGATATCCTGGCTTGCGACCCGGCTTCAAGGCTGTTGATTTCGGATGAAGATGATGGTCCACAGGATTTTGTTTCCATCATGGGAGCAGCATACCAACACCATGAGGAAATCATTGCTACAGGTAATGCAGCTTGGAACTATGCCACACTGATGGTATTGGATTCTAAGGAGAGGAAGTCTCTCTGATGTCGTAGGAACGCAGAGTATGTTGTATTTCATGTGTAGATAAAAACATAAGGTGATCTATGATAGATAAATGCGACGCAAAAGGTGCATCTGAAAAATGCTGTGTATATGGCCTAGATATATAGTGGTGAAATTTCAGCGTTAGGTTATTTTTCTCAAATTCTTCTTGGTTATAGAGTTCCTTACCTCCTTCTGGGTTTATGTAGGTCGATGCTCCCAAGTGTTTGCATATATCTATTATTTTGCTCTGCCCTGTCAGGCTTTTATTATGCTTTAGTTTGGAGGAGATCAGGAACTCTGTATTTAGACCAAGGTTTAAGGACAGTTCTTTAAGGCTGTTGATCAAAAAGTCAGCTAAATTATTATGGTCATATGTTAAACACTTTTCAATAAGGGGAAGTACGAGTTCTTTGTTTGGTGCTCCAGAATAGGTGTGTGCTATTTTCTTCAAGAGTGTTGTGCCGTTGTTACCCAACTCTATCTCGTTGATCTTTTTGTTTTGGCTGGCTTTCTTTAGTTCCAGACTGATCAGGAGAGGTCCTTGTTTAGACATAATCCTGTTTCTGTTGACCCAACCCTTTTTAATGAAATTGACATCGTCAAAAAACACAAAATAATCCACAGCCTTCATAAGTTGAAAATAGCCGGGGTAAGGGAAAAAGTAGGGCTGCATTATGGCTAATTTCATTATGTGCCTCTATTGAACTATTTAACGTTATTGTACATTTGGACTGCTTTTCTAAGCTCTTTTACCCTATTTTGAGGAAGGCTTTCAGTATTTGTAGAATGAAACTGCCTAGTATTGATAATGGCAGTGTCCGGGAAATGGTAATCATACTGTTTAGAGCATGCCGCTATTTTGCTTATAAGCCTCTCTGGGGTCTGACAAAATTCTTCATAAGCTATGTTAATTATACGATTTGACGTAATATTGGATAATCCATCTCGGACGGCGTTCTTAGTATAATATACTTGGCCTGCGAGCTGTTCATAAACAGAGAGTGCTTTTAGTTGGTCATATTCAGGTGGTTTAAAAGAATACCATTTATGCACATCGCCAAAAAACTTTTCACGTGCATGATACAGTGATTGGGCTGTGAAGAAATCGTCACGTTCCACATTGATAAATATGGTTTTTTCAAAGAGGCTGTCAAGAAAGGGAATATGCCAATCTAGAATCATGCCTTTCATGATAACAGGCTTGTCAAAAGCAGCTTCAAGCCCCGCAATGCCTTCAACAAATTTTGTAGTGTCTACGGCCGTCAGTTCTGTATTTGTTAACTGTTGGATTTCGCCAAAGTGAAAGAATTGACGCCAGTAATACCAGTATTCGCTTGGGGCTAGAGCCCCCATCGTGCGTCCAAGAGCAGAGCTGTAGTTTTCCTGTTTATGTAGGCCTATCTGGTTGCGAGTGTCATAATCCACCAAAGCTTGTTGTATGCGGCCAGCCATATAAGGGTTTCCATAGAAACGAGCAATCAGATTGCTTGGATAGGTAAAAAGTCCCAGGTTTGCCAGCCACTGTAAGGTGAGAGTAGAGCCACTTCTTGGGCACCCCATGATGAAAATAACTGGATATTTTGGTTTTCGATAAGGGGGAGGCAATGTATCTAGCATGGCCCCATTTAATTCCATCAATACGGCTTCCAGGTTTTGATCACGGGAGAAAGCTTTGGCTCGGGCCGTATTCATTTCCAGGTCAGGTTTGGTATCTGTCATTATTCAGTAGCTTTCATTTTGTCTGGCCTTTAGGCTCTAGCAGCCGGTTTTGTTTTTTTCAACTGTGCATCATGCCTCATTTCATTATAAGAGGGTAAGAAATGATTTGAGGATAGTATGCAGGAAAGTCATCCATCAGAGGGTTATATCTTCATCGTCACCTATGGGCGGTCAGGCTCTACGGTGTTGCAGAGCATGCTGCAGTCGATTGATGGCTATTTTATTCGCGGTGAGAACCATAATATCCTGCTATCGCTCTTTCAGGCGTATAAGCGGGCGCATAAGGCGCGTTATGAGCATGGTAAGGAAGCTCTCGATGCCAACCAGCCATGGTATGGGGCTGATGAAATTGTGCCTACTGATTTTGCCCAGAGCCTGAAAGACGTTTTTGTGCGTGATATCCTGCAGCCACCTGCAGGGGCGCGGGTGATTGGCTTCAAGGAAATCCGCTTTCATGAATGTGGGGAAGAAAGCTTTTCTCAGTATCTGGATTTTATTCGCGATAGTTTTGCGCCTGCTCGCTTCATCTTCAATATGCGCGGGTGGGAAGCTGTGTCGCAGTCCAGCTGGTGGCGCAACATGAACCCCGATCGGGTGAGGGAGATCGTAGAAGGCTGTGATAGCCTCTATGAGGCCTATAGAGCGGCCAACCCTGATATATGCCATATCATGCGCTATGAAGATTTTCAGGGCAATCCTGAGGGTTTTAGGGGGCTGTTTGAGTTCCTCAGTGAACCATTTGACCCGAAAGTGGCGGAAGCCATTGTTGGTACACGCCTTGACCATGCTAAAGACCTTTAAATCTGATTTGTTCGAGAT
>JBNKGK010000209.1:0-6458 GCA_050289785.1 Kordiimonas sp. | reverse complement strand
GACTGGGCTCAGCTTCTTGTAGCATCGGCTGATTGGTTTTTTATTCCAGGCCAGCATGTCAGCTACACCAAACATGTGGAAGATCATCTGATCAATATGCTGTCACAAGGGGAGATAAGCCTGCCGCTTGAGTTGGTAACGAAAAAGCTTGGCATGAGCGAGCGGAGTCTGAGGCGTCATCTCGCTGAAGAAGATGAAAGCTTCATGACTATCAAGAACAGGGTTCGGCGTGAGCGTGCCATCCAATTGCTGCTGACAACAGAACTGTCTATTGCAGATATATCAGAGAGATTAGGTTTTACAGAGCCAGGGGCCTTTACCCGCGCCTTTGCAAGCTGGACCAACAGTACACCCACAGCCTTTCGGAAGCAGCGCTAGAGCGTTCCTGAAACACTGCTAAATGCCACTTTAGGCCAAGACATACATCTTTTGGCCGAAAATGTTAATTTCATGTCTGTTCCTGTCATGGACAAGGGAGCGGGCTTGGCTCATTCTTTTCTCAAGAACGGGGATTATGACAGGCAATATAGCCTGCACTTCAAATGATAAACGACAGTATCTGTTTCCGTGTAAAGGAAATAGCGAGGATATAGGCAGGGAAAAGAATGAAACCAGCAACAGAAGCCTTGGTTAATAACGATAGTGAGTTTAGGCAAGCATCTCAGGTAGCTGCTGACCACAAAACCAGAGTGAATGGCCCTTACGCCAAATATGTGCTTTCTATCTTGGTGGTTGTCGGTGTTTTTAACTATATTGATCGGCAGATTTTATCAATTCTGGCGGAAGATATTAAGGCAGACCTGGGACTGTCTGATGGAGATTTAGGGTTCCTTTATGGCACAGCCTTTGCCGTTTTTTACGCTGTGTTTGGTGTGCCTCTCGCCAGGGTCGCAGATAGTTGGACCAGAACCAGGCTGATCTCTATCAGTGTTGGTTTTTGGAGCTGTATGACAGCCCTTTCAGGCCTTGCAAAAAGTTTCTTTCCTCTTGCTTTATGCCGTTTTGGTGTGGGGATTGGTGAGGCAGGGGCATCGCCTGCAGGACTTTCGCTTTTATATGACTATTTCTCTCCAAAGGTGCGATCCACTGTTGTGGGCATATACGCCAGCGGTATATCCATCGGGGCTGGTATTGGGCTGTTTCTCGGGGGTGTTATTCTCACTTTTTGGGCAAACCAATGGCCAGACACATCTTTGGCCCCCTTTGGTCTTAAAGGGTGGCAGGCGGCTCTTATGATCGTTGGGGCGCCGGGTATTTTATTGGCGCTTCTTATTGCTACATTGAAAGAGCCTCGCCGCGGCCAGGCAGAAGAGCAAAGGGTCGAACACACACCAGTTGAAAGGGCCCGTCCAAACCCTGCGCGTATTTTCCTGAGAGAAATTACCCCGATGATACCGGGGCTTAATTTATGGCTGTTACGCCGTGAGGGGGCGGGTGAAAAAGCTCTTTATCTGAATGTTGGCATCGGTGTGCTGATCATGGCGCTCATTATTGCGTTTGTGCGTCTGACAGGTCAGCAGTTGCAGTGGGTTTCTCTCGGTACCGGGCTTTATTGTGCTTTTTCCTGGGCGCAAAATCTTGTCTGCCGGGACCCGGTTTGTTTCGGGCTGATCTTTCACTGTAAAACAGTGCGGTATCTGTATCTGTATGTGGGATTGGGTGTTTTTTGTAGTTCTGCGATCGGTTTTTGGACAGTGCCCTGGTTTCAGCGTTATCATGGGCTTAGTGCGGCAGATGTTGGCACCTTTGTCGGGTTAACATACGCAGTTGCCGGTTTCCTTGGGATGATTCTGGGGGGTGTGGTTGCTGATGCGTTGAGGCGATATACGCAGCGGGGCAAACTCTATGTTGTTTTAGTTGCTGTTGCTTTCTGGCTGGTCACCAAAGTGATCATGTTAACTGCTGAAAACATTACCATCGCTTATATCTTCCTGTTTGTTGGAACTTTGGTTGGGGCAATGGCTGCTGCTCCTGCTGGAGCCTCTGTTAGCGATATGATGATCCCTCGTACTCGCGCGGTGGGACAGGCGCTTTATATCATGGTCATGAACTTCCTTGGTATAGCCCTCGGGCCTTACTGTGTGGGGCTTTTGAGTGATAGTTTCATGGCGTCCGGCATGATGGGTGGGGAAGCTATACAAATTGCCATGTTAATCTCTGGGCTGGCTTCAATTGCAAGCCTGATCTTTCTTGCCTTGGCCATAAAACACCAACCCGCAGATGAAGATAGTTTACTGGATCGCGCACGCGCTCTGGGTGAAAAAATATAAACAACGACACGAGGTAGTTATGACAAGAGAAATATATAAAGGCCCGCTAGAGGGGCTCACAGTTCTTGATTTTGGTTGGTATTTTGCGGGGCCGATGGCGGGTATGCTGCTTGCTGATCAGGGTGCAACGGTGATCCATATTGTAAAGCCGGGCGAGAGGGAACTCCCAAGCCAGCAATACCGTTTGCTGAACAGAAATAAGAAACTTCTTGAACTGGACCTGAAATCAGAAGAGGGCAAAGAACAGGCCCTTTCCCTTATCGCCAAAGCAGATGTGCTGATTGAAAATTTCCGGCCTGGCGTGATGAAACGCCTGGGGCTGGATTATGCCAGTGTGAAGGATATGAACCCTGGCCTCGTCTATCTCTCCCTACCAGGCTTCGCCTCGACCGATACAGACCGTGCCCATCTCCAGGCTTGGGAAGGTATTGTTAGTGCAGCCGCCGGGGTTTTTACATCCACGGCCATTTCACGGGATGTACTGAATTATCCGCCTGTTTATACATCTGTACCTTTGTGTTCTGCATATGCCAGTGTTCATGGTGTGAATGCAGTAATGGCTGCCCTGCTTGATCGTGGCGCTCATGGGTATGGTACGGTGATTGAAGTGCCGCTCATGGATGCGGTCCTTATTACACATACTGATCATTTTATTTTTGGCCGTTTATCTCAGGGGTCCTTCCGGACTCTTCTGGATGAAAACATGCCGGTTCTTGATCATTGGCTACCTTATTTATACGACAGTGATGCAACGGAAGATCAAAATCTCGCTAACTTGGGTGCTTTCCAAAGCAAGTGGTCTCACATGAGGTATGAAGCAGGCGATGGGCGTGCGCTGCAAGTTTATACTAATATGTCAGCTGAGCATTCTGAACGTTTTTACACAGCTCTTGGTATCTATGATCAACTGAGGGGAGAAGGGTTTGGAAACGAAGGCCCATGGGGTCAATCTTGCACCGAAAATGATCTGTCTAGGCCCGCCTTATTGACACCAGAGCGAAGACAGCGCCGAGATGAACTGGTTCAAAAAGCTTTTAAGGGCAAAACGGCAAGGGAATGGGAAGATATTCTCATTAAAGCTGGTGTGCCTGCTTCCCTCATATCTACCCGTGAAGAATGGTTGGCTCGGCCGGAGTTGCAGGACTCTGGGGTTTTTACCCGTATGGATGATGGTGGCTCAGAGTTGTTAGTGCCAGGAACGGCCGCACACCTGACAAATGCTCCAGTTCCTCAATATCATGAAGCGGAACCTGTTACTGTTGAACAAGCCGTCGAAATGTTGAGCGGTGTGGAGAGGGTCAAACCTTCTGGATCTCATCCTTCCGGCAAAAAGGGCGATATGCTTAAGGGCTTGAAGGTGTTGGATTTATGCAGTGTGGTGGCGGGTCCTTCTGCTGCATATACTTTGGCGCAGTACGGGGCGGAGGTTATTCGTGTAGAGCCGCCTAAATGCTTCAATCACCCCAGTATCCTTCCCTACACCACCGAGGTCAATCAGGGGAAACGCAGTATCATTCTGGATATCAAGTCAGAACCAGGCCGAAAGATTTTCAATCAGCTTGTCTCCTGGGCAGATATCGCTGTGCATAACAGGTTGGGGGCTATTGCCGAACGACTGGGGGTAACGCCCTCACAATTGAGAACAATCAACCCCAAGATCACAGTTTGTCAGATCAGCGCCTTTGGCGGGCCTCTGCCCGGCGCCTGGAATGACCGTCAGGGCTATGATTCCGTTGTGAATATGACCAATGGCTTGTGTGTGAATTATGGCAGCCTGCAATATCCATTATATTTCAGCGGTGTATCGTCAGATATTCTCACCGGTATGTTCGCCAGCTTTACCGGGCTTTTGGGGCTCTATCAGTTGCGCCGAACGGGTATTGCTGCAGATGGCAAGGCTTCTCTTGCTCGAAGCGCCAATTTCACTCAATCCCCATGGATGATAGTGGAAAATGGCAACTCTGACTGGGGTGAACCAAAAGGTGCTTTTGCCAAGGGGCCTCACCCATGGCAGCGGCTTTATGAGTGCGCAGATCAATGGATTTACGTTGGCACGACAGAAGCAAAATCCACCCTTCTTGCGAAGCTGGTGTGCAGCACAGAAATAGTTGATGAAGCAAATCTGGAAGCCGGGTTTGCCCAGCACAGTGCAAAGCATTGGAGCATCGTACTTGGAGACGCAGATATCACCTGTCATGAAGTGCTGGAAGTGAATGACCTCTGTAAAGAAGAGTTAGTCAAAAGAGTGTCCTGCGCTGAGGCCGATGAAACAATTATCGGAGCCCCTGTCACACTGCGCTGGGATGAGCACCCATGCGGTATCCCCATGATGCTGCCTGCACCAACCTGGGCCAGGATTGGCGAAAATGCCAGTTACAAACGCCTTACCCCTGCACCCAGAGTGGGCGAGCATACCAGAGAGATATTGGCAGAGCTGGGTTACGCTCCAACGGACATCGAGCATTTGGTCGATATCAAAGTTGCTCATGATTATCTTCCTGCGCTTGAGAGTGCAGATAAACACTTTCCTGGAAAAGCGATAAAATAATGAAAACGTCACAAAACTATACTGGCCCGCTTAGCGGCCTCACAGTCCTTGATTTTGGTTGGTATTTTGCAGGCCCTATGGTGGGTATGCTGCTTGCTGATCAGGGGGCAACGGTTATCCGTATTGTAAAGCCGGTCGAGAAAGAATTGCCAAGCCAGCAATATCGTCTGCTAAACCGCAATAAAAAGCTTCTGGAGCTGGACCTGAAATCAGATGAAGGCAAAGCTCAGGCTCTTGAGTTGATCACAAAAGCCGATGTGCTGATCGAAAATTTCCGGCCCGGCGTAATGAAACGCCTTGGGCTGGATTATGCTAGCGTGAAAGAGGCGAACCCTGGCCTCGTCTATCTCTCCCTGCCCGGTTTTGCTTCCAATGATACAGAGCGGGCCCTATTGCAGGCGTGGGAAGGCGTGGTGTCTGCGGCTGCAGGCATATACAAACACGCACAGTGGTTTAGGCAGACGCTCGGTTTTCCACCAGTTTATACTTCTGTTCCTCTATGCTCCACCTTCGCGGCCATCCACGGGGCAATTGCCGTGTCTGCTGCATTGGTTGCCCGTGCGGAGCATGGATCGGGTGCCCTTTTAGAGGCCCCCTTGTTCGATGCCGGTATGGCAATTTTCAGCAGTTCCTATTTCTTTCTTGATCCTGACACTGAAACCGCGCTGCCTGAGGCCATGCAGCCTTTCAGCTATCAGCCTGAGGATGATGATGACACCCGGTTGAGGAAACTCAGAGGTGCGGCCGAGGTGGCCATGAATCACTATGTCTATAGCCTCTATGAAGCCGGGGATGGCAGAAAGGTGATGATCCATGTTGCAGACAGAAAGCATTTTGTGGAGCGTTATTTCAAGGCGCTGGGCATTGCAGACCAGCTTAAGGCAGAAGGTTTTGTCAGCGAAGGCCCGTGGGACAAGGAAGGAAAAGGCAATAACGTCAGCAATGGCCATGGCTTAAGCCTTGAGAATCTGGCGCGGGTTAGAGAGCTGATCAATGAGGCGCTGAAAGCCAGGCCTGCGGCCGAGTGGGAAGAGATCATGGCAGAGGTGGGTGTCCCTTGTGGCATGGTGCGCAGCCGCGAGGAATGGCTTGCCCTTGATCCTCTTTTTAAAGCTGGTTTATTCACCGAACAGGGCGGTGGTGACCTGTCAACAATTCGGGTGCCTGGTCGTCTGGTGGATATGGCTGGGCCGGAAAATAGCCTTGCGGATATAATAGCTGATGATCCGGCCCCCCTGAATGGGCAGAGCTTTGACCGGGCCAATGGTGCACCGAAACAGGCCAACCTGCGGGATCAAAAGAAAAGCGATCTCTTGAAAGGCCTGAAGGTTCTTGATCTCGCCAATATTGTGGCCGGGCCGGAAGCCTCCTGCATGCTGGCACAGTACGGCGCCACTGTGATCCGCTCTGAAGGGGCAGACCCCGGCTTTAACCATCCGCAACTTATTACCATGACCCTCGATGTGGCTCAGGGCAAACAAAGCATTGTTTTGGACCTGAAAGAAAAAGAGGGACGCCAGGTTTTTGAAACGCTGGTGAAATGGGCAGATATCGTGCTGCATAATGTGTTGGATAACACCACAGAGCGAATGGGCATCAGCCACAGTCAGCTACAGGCTATCAACCCCAATATTGTGAGC
>JBNKGK010000208.1:0-6466 GCA_050289785.1 Kordiimonas sp. | reverse complement strand
CTACCATTGAGCTACACCCGCACATGCCCGGCACCTCTCGGATACAACAAAACCTCCCAAACACATACACTGAGAAGCCTCAGCGACAAGCCAGGAAGGTAAGTGGTGGAGGGGGCAGGATTCGAACCTGCGAAGCCGAAGGCGTCAGATTTACAGTCTGATGGGTTTGACCGCTCCCCAACCCCTCCACAAATATGTACTCACCAACACCTGTTACCAGTGCGTTGGTGAGGCCGCAATATGCCCATATCTTACCCCTTGTCAACACCAACTTATTCAAACCACGAATTTTTCCCGCCCTGTCCACGAATATATTTGTTATATGGTGTGCAACGAATGGCTGGTCGCTACTCTGTTGTCATTTTGGCGGCGCAGAACACCATTCATGCTTTAGGAAACTTCATGCAAAAAAATAAACAGAAAAAACCTTCGTTTCAGCGCGGCAAGCCTGCTCCAAAACAGCAAGGAGGCAAAAACAATAACCGTGCTCAAAAACCTATGGCGCATACGGGCCCCATCAAGAGGCATCAAGAGCAAGAGCCTACCCTTGCGCCAAAGCACCATAACAGTTTCTTTTTGTTTGGCAGACATGCTGTCGAAGCCGCTCTCAAGAACCCGAGCCGCGAATGCATCAGATTAATTGGGCTTGAGAAAGCTCTCCCATCAGAGGTCAGAGCAATCCGCCCCAAGCTTCGTACAGAAACTGTATCGGATGAAACTGTGTTGAGAAGTGCTGTTCCTTCTGATTCCCCCCATCAAGGTATCCTTCTGGAGGTGCGTCCTCTTCCGAGCATCAATATAGAGGATCTTGCCCCACAGCCTGGACAGCCACAAGTGTTGCTCATGCTTGATCAGGTAACAGACCCTCACAATGTGGGGGCCTGCCTGAGGTCGGCCGCGGCCCTTGGTGCCGCAGCCCTTATTACACAGGACAGGCACAGCCCCGGCGAATCCGGTGTGCTGGCACGGTCTGCCGCCGGGGCACTGGAAACCCTGCCCTGGATGCGTGCTGCTAACCTCAGCCAAACCCTGGATAGCTTGAAAGATATGGGATACTGGCATGTGGGCCTTGCCGGAAATACAGAGACGAATCTGGGGGAGGTATCCCTGGGTGATCATATAGTCATTGTCATGGGATCTGAGGGCAAAGGCCTACGCCCCCTGGTGCAAAAACACTGTGATGTGATCGCCAAAATTCCGATGACGGATAAAGTGGAAAGTCTGAATGTATCAAACGCAGCCGCCATAGCTCTCTATGCACTCGCAGGCAAAGCAAAGTAGGTAAAAAAATACGCCTTGAGTTGATTGGTGTACTGTTTTCAACAGCACAAAAAAGAGGTGATTCTGGTTCATCCAAAATCACCTCATAAGACAAAGCCTGATCGCTAGCTTATTTTTCCATTTCTTCCCATTCCATATCTGCTTCTGCTGTGGTGGTTTCATCCTCCAGCTCATCAAAGCCATAACCGCGCATGGCGGAGATATCGATGGACCGCCCTTCTGTCTCCGGGGCAATAACACCTTGGCGTGCGACATAATCTGCCACCACTTTCCAAACTGCTTCATTGGTGCCCGCACCTGACAAGCGCTCAGATTGCTCAAAAGCGGTATAACCATGCTCACCATTGGCGAGAGTGGCTACAGTGCCCACACGGTACATCCGCTCTGGCTGCAACATACGGTCACCAACCCAGATTGAGATAATCTGATCTTTCACTGGACGAGCGGTATCATAGCGCAAACGCACACCAGCCAACTGAGGGAAGCAGCCACTTTCATACTTGCCACATTCTACACCGCTCAGAAGGGCTTTCTTGATATCCTTGCCTGACATGCTCACTACAGCAGTAATGGCTTCCATGGGTATCTCGTTTTGTAAATCTGCTCTTGTGAGAGCGTGATTCTGATAATATTCGAAATTACCCTGAATTTGGCCACTGTTGATCACGACAAGATCAGCGTCTGTCGCATCCAGAATTGAATCTGCAACCAGATTCGCAAAACCATTTTCCTGAACATTCAGCTCAGTCATATAAGTATTAAACCCGACATCTGAAGACGCCAGCTTTTCCGTCATCATGGTTTTCAGCTTGGTCGTGTAGGCATTCAAGATGCCACCAACTGCGGGCTCTTCCGGATCAAGAGAAATATTCATAAGGGTAGAATCGGTTTTCAGAACCTTTTCTCCCGCATCTCCCTCTTCCAACCATAGATCAAGAGCAATCATCTGGTGATCATATGTATCGAGCTTGTGCTGCTCACCCTGATGATCAATAGCGATAGGGCTATCATAATAATGGCGATAGAAGATGACATCCACGAGCCCCTCTTCCCTGAAGGTGCTCAGGTTCTGATAGCCTTTATCCGCCAACACAATAATAGCATTTGCCCCCTGGCTTCTCAGCTTGGCAGCCTCAGAAGAGATAACCTTTCGCTCATCGACCACAGCCACCTCAATCGCACCAAGCATCTGCAAGTCAGCTGGCGAGGTCAGGGCAATAAAGCCAATCTTTAAACCAGCAGCAGACAAAATATAAGACAACTTGGTATTTTCGATCGTGTCCTGCGTATCTTTGTTTAACAGGTTGGACGAAAGCAGAGGAAACCTCAAAGAGGATGAATTGTAGATGAACTTATCATAGCCATAATAAAATTCACCACTGGCAGCCGCCATCACATCAGGCTTCAGGGCATTCAGGAGCGTGGCCATATGAGCCCCCCCTGTAATTGCTCCCATCACTGATGGACCAAAAGCGCCACCGCCATGCACAAAGTGCACGTTTTTATGCTTTAATTTCTGTTGTTTAATAGCCCATGCGTACTGAGCCAAACTAGGCCAGGCATCTGGCCCCGTTATGGACGAATATGAGGAGAAATAAAGAAGTCTAACCTTTTCCCCACTCTCACTACTGTAGGTCGGTATTATTGAAAGACCGACCAGGATACTAAAAACAAGAAACTTGATACAATTTCTCATTGGACAATCTCAGTTGCTGCCCGACTTTGAAAGCCTGATCTTGTAACGTATATGATTTCTTTATGTATTAAGGACGTACAAGACACAAGTCGGACCGTTCCTTCCCCTGTAAACCAGACTATCGAAACAAAAAAAAAACAGCAAGGGCACAAGAAGGGCGTAATAGGGCTTGCACAGTTTTTTTTTTGTGGTAGAAGGGCGCCCATCGCAATCACAGCGGTGATGTGCCGGTATAGCTCAGCTGGTAGAGCAGTTGATTTGTAATCATCAGGTCCCGGGTTCGATTCCTGGTGCCGGCACCACTTTCCCCCTGATTTTATTGACGTTTTAATGATAGATCACTACAGATGCGGTGAAAATGCTGCACATGCACATACAATATAAAGTGGTTCTTTTCCCGTTTAATACCAATAGAGCCCGCAAGTCCTAAAGTGATGCATAAGAGCATCAGTCTATCATTCTTTTTTTTATGGTTGAAACAACGTGAACGAACTAAATACAACCTATGAGAAAATAAAATAAAAACAGGGTCGAGTGGACCCTGTTTTCAGACACTTTCATAAAATTGATTCTTTTAGTATTTCCAGCTAGCCCTGATGCCAAATGTCCGAGGGCGCAAAGTCAAATACCGGCCATCAATATAACTTTGTGGATAGATATAAACAAAGTTATCGTTGTTCAACACATTCTCTGCATAGGCGATGACACTCCAGTTGTCTGTCAACCACCCCACACTCACATTAACGTTCTCATAGGCTTCTGTGCTTTCCGTATAGGGGTTCGTCACACCAGACTGCCCAGGAAGGTTTGGAAAACCGCTGGGGTATGCACCAACATGCTGCATATCCAAACGTGCATATAGATCTTGCCCATTACTAAGCTGCCAGTTGTTTTGGATATGGAGAGCCATCTGGAAATCAGGAGAGGACAACTGATGCCCCTCAACGGCTCCTGTAATAATGGCTTCCTCAGCACTCAGGGAGGTAATCTTTGCGCTCTGGAGAGTAATATTTAAACCCAGCTCCAAACTATTTGTTGGCCATGCCTGAATTTCCGCCTCTATCCCTTTGGAAACAGCCTTACCTGCATTATAAGCAAACCCGCGGCCATCAGAAACTCTCTGAACCTGTAACTGGATATCTTTCCATGGAATGTAATAAGCCGCGATATTGGTCTTCAGGCGTCCTTCTAACCATGTGGCCTTCAAACCCAATTCATAGTTCCAGAGCGAATCTGATTTAGATGTTTCAGGAACAATCAACGGATCATTCGGATCACGGGTACTTACGCGGTTGATAGGGCTATTGGGCTGATCAATACGGAACCCTTGAGAGACCAGAGCGTAATAGGTTTGGTTATCATTTGGCTGCCAGCTCAAACTGAGCTTCTTTGTCAACTTTGTTTTCTTGCCCGTACCAATCGTTGATGGGGCAACAGGCGTTAAGGCTAATTCGGTATTTCCACCTCCAAATGCAGCACCAATCAAATTACCAGTGCTACTGAAGCCCATATCCAGTGTCTCGATAGTATTTTCAAAGGAAGCGTATCTCAGCCCTCCCGTCAGAGTTAGCGTATCAGACAAATGATAGCTCAACTCCCCGAACGCTGCCATTTCGCGCACATCCCGTTTTGTGAAGACATTTGAAAACCTGCCATCGGGGAGACCTGTAATATTCTGTGCTTGCAAATACTCTTCACTGGTAAAATTAAAAGTTTCGTTGTCGATGTTACGATCCACATAAAAGCCACCAACAACCCACTCAAAACTTGAGTCATTCGTTGACACCAGCCTGAGTTCTTCAACAATAGAAGACCTGTCTTCCTGGTTATTATGTTCCCAAGGGTAAAGCCCACCAAGAACCGCACTGATATCTGTTCTCTGAAAAGTTTCAGCGGCAGAATATGTTGTTGAAGATGTTAATTGCGCCCCCCCAAAATCATATTCAAGAGTAGCATTATAATTGGTCATCTTCACTTGTTGAAGGTCTGGCAAATATGTGGTGCGCTTATGTTTACCGAGGGTCGGGTTATAGACGCTAATGTCCTTAGGCTCGCTATCCTGATGAATGATCATAAAAGAAGCAGATAACCTATCTGTCGGCTGCCACTTTAAAGCAAATCTGCCCCCATAATCCACGGTACTGTCCGAATTATCAATGCCGGTACCTATATTATCGACATAGCCTTCTTCATTGCGGTAATAACCCACAATGCGAACGGCCAGCTTGTCATCAATCAGCGGAAAATTTACCATTGCGTTATAGCGTTGACGGAAGGAATCATCACGGGTCAATCCGAAGTCCACGCTTGCTGAAGCGTCAAAACCGCTTAGGTCGGCTTTTTTGGTAATTACACGCACAGCACCAGCCAGCGTACCAGAACCAAAAAGCGTTCCTTGAGGGCCCCTCAACACCTCCACCCGCTCAACATCATACAGACGCAAATCTGGTGTCATATTACCCGGCGTTGGTGTTACTGGCACTTCATCAATATAAACAGTAACCGCTTGCTGAAAAATCTCTGTAATAGCATTTGTGGCGATACCACGGATAGTGAAACTGTTAACAGCATTTTTGGAAGCCTGGGTTAATACAACACCAGGAAGCTGCCTTGCATAATCTTCAAATCCCTCAATCCCCTGCCGCTCAATATCAGATGGTGAGAGGGCCGAAATGGCAACAGGCACATCCTGCAGGCTTTCCGCCCGCTTGGTCGCTGTCACAATAATTTCTTCCAGCACAAAAGCGTTTTCTTCTTTTTCGGCTGCATTATCAGCCATGCCATCTATGCTGCGGCTCACATCGGCAACAGGAGTGATATGGATTTTACCGTTTACATCCTTGCTATATTGCAGGCCTGTGCCCTCCAGCATGTTGCTCAATGCTTCTTCAAGCGTCATTTCACCGGCAATAGCCGCCGCTTTTTTATTTTTCAGCACTTCCTGCTTGGTGATAATCAGGGTATCTGCCTGCACGGAAAACTGGACCAGAGCAGAATCAAGCGGTTGGGCCGGCACATCAAACTTAATGGGGCCCCCCTCACCCGCATAAACAGCTGAACACAGCCCGAATGAGAGCGCAGCAGCAGCCACGCCATTCATAAATCTGGTTTTCATATTTCTTTGGTTATGAACAATCACGTTCTTCTCCCCTCATGACATATATCATTTATCAAGACAGAACGGCCAGCACTTCTGACACGCCCTGATACCCTAAAGGGAACCGAGGAACTTAAATCGTACCCCTTAAAAGCTTAAAAAAACAAAAAAATATTTTTTATCGACAAGGGGGTGACGATCCGCAACCAACAACACCCTAGGGTTATGAGGCGCCTTTTATAAAGTGTCCTCACAGAGGGCTATAACGACCGCATGGAAGCGGTACGAGGATATGAATGACTGTGAGTCAGCGTGTCAAAAATAAAGAACAGCTTCTATCACTGCAAGGGCCTGCAGGCTCCTGCTCTTGCGCCGCCGTTCCCCTCTATAGC
>JBNKGK010000207.1:0-6471 GCA_050289785.1 Kordiimonas sp. | reverse complement strand
ATTGATGCCTACTATGCCGTATTCAAGTGCTTCCGCCACATGCCAGATGCGTGCCATATCCCGTGCGTAAAAATAGGAAGCCAAGCCATATTCAGTGTTATTGGCCTGAGCGATTACATCAGCTTCATCATCAAATTTAAAAACCAGCGCCAGAGGGCCAAAAATCTCTTCTCTTGCTAGGAACATGTCAGGCCCTGCATCCCGCAGCACTGTCGGTTCAAAAAAGGTGCTACCAAGAACATGCTTTTTACCACCGGTTACCAGTGCTGCCCCTTTGGCCAGAGCATCCGCAATAAGCTTTTCCACCCGCTCAACAGCGGCAACATTAATCAAAGGCCCCTGCTCTATGCCCTGTTCCGCACCATTGCCCACACGAAGGGCTGCCACCTTTGCTGTCAGAATTTGCGCCAACTCTTCCTGATTATCCATAATCAGGCCATACCATCGCTTTAAGATGGCACCACGTTCTCTCGCTGCAAGGCCGCACCATTGAGGCAAAGCCTTCTCTGCCGCCCTGATGGCTTCAGCCGTGTTCTCTGCTGTCAAATCGGGTAAAGAGGCAATCACATCACCTGTGGCAGGGTTATGCACATCAAAACTATGCTCATATGCACTTACCCATTTCTCTGCAATATGGGCCTGATTTTTCAGTAATTTTGAATCAGATAAAGCCATCACACCTCTTATAGCCTGTCTCTCATCCCCCAGCGAGAGGGCGAGTTTGCAATTTTTATCTGTTTTTTACAACGAGTTTCACACGCAATTATTTTAAATGTAAAGATTGCGCGATATAGTGGCCCAAATCATCGAGTTATTTCCGGAGGGACAGCATGACAAAAAAAACACTCAGCTACTGGCAGGAACAGGCCGTGAATGCCCCCTTCCGCACCCAGGCTTTTATTGATGGCCAGTGGACAGGCGCCCAATCAGGGCTCACGTTTGAAACAATTAACCCCGCCACAGAAGAACTTATCGCCAACATCACCTCTTGTGATGCCCCAGAGGTACACAGAGCCGTGGTTTCCGCCCGCAAGGCCTTTGTGGATGGCCGCTGGTCTGGTCTCACACCAACTGAGCGGGGAAGTGTGCTCATCCGCCTAGCAGACCTTATTGAGGCGCATGCCGATGAACTGGCTGTGATGGAAGTGCTGGATATGGGCAAACCTATCAGCTTTGCCGCCCATATGGATATCCCCTCATGTGCAAAAACCATGCGCTGGTACGGTGAGGCGGCAGATAAGCTGGTGGATGAAGTGATTCCCACTAATGGCCGCGCTCTCGCCACCGTTACGCGTGAGCCTGTTGGCGTTGTCGCTGCGGTTGTGCCGTGGAACTTCCCCCTCCTTATGGCTTGCTGGAAGTTAGGCCCTGCCCTTGCTGCCGGTAATTCCGTGATTTTGAAACCTGCTGAGCAATCCCCCCTCACAGCTCTTCGCCTCGCTGAGCTTGCCATAGAGGCAGGCCTGCCCGCAGGAGTGTTGAATGTGCTGCCCGGCCTTGGCCACACAGCAGGCCGGGCACTCGGCCTACACACGGATGTGGATGCTGTGGCCTTCACCGGCTCCACTGAAATTGGCAAAAAATTCATGGAATATTCCGGCCAGTCAAACCTGAAGCGAATCTCGCTGGAATGTGGCGGCAAATCCCCCCAGATCATTATGGCAGACTGCCCGGATTTGGACGGCGCAGCCCAGGCGGCCGCACAAGCCATCTTCTTTAACCAAGGGGAAGTGTGTACTGCGGCCTCCCGCTTGCTTATAGACCGTAAAATCAAAGACATCTTCTTTGAAAAACTGCTGGAAGCTGCCAAAGCCTGGGTACCCGGTGACCCGCTAGATCCAGCCACCAGCCTTGGTGCCATCGTGGATAAAACCCAGTTTGAGCGTGTGCTTGGCTATATTGAGAAAGCAGAAAAGGAAGGCGCAAAACTGGTAATCGGCGGGGAAACCCTGCAACAGGAAAGTGGCGGCTGGTTCATTAACCCCACCATCTATGAAGGCATAACCCCGGACATGACCATCGCGCGGGAGGAAGTTTTCGGCCCTGTGCTTTCCGTAATTGAGTTTGACGGCGAAGAAGAGGCTCTGGAAATTGCCAACAAAACCATCTACGGCCTTGCCGCCGGTGTGTGGAGCAGCGATATCAGCCGCGCCCACCGCATGGCCCGCGCCCTGCAGGCCGGCACTGTATGGGTGAACTGCTGGGATGCCTCTGGTGATATGAGCCTGCCCTTTGGCGGCTTCAAACAATCCGGCTTCGGGCGCGACAGATCCCTGCATGCTATTGAAAAATATACAAACCTGAAAACAACCTGGGTGCAGTTATAGGCCCTGGCCTGTAACTCGCTCAAGTTTTCTATTCGCTTCAAAAAGAGAAGGAAGTGGTGATCCCTACGGGACTCGAACCCGTGTTTTCGCCGTGAAAGGGCGACGTCCTAGACCGCTAGACGAAGGGACCAGATCAATCTCTGCAGCGACGGAGGCCTAGATACCGAGACACCCTCTTCCGGTCAACCTATTTTTACATTTTTCTGAAATATACAGGCACTTTAGGTGCGCATTATCAGGATACGGAGAGAGAAAAAACATCTTCCAGTGTCATTTCCACCTTGTTTGCGCCGTTCCATGTGTCTTTTTTCAGTTTTCCAACAATATGGAAGCGTTGCCCCTGCGCCGACAACAAAACCTGCCCTAGGGCCTCATCTGCCTGCCTGAAGGCCATGGATTTGATGGATTTCCCGTCCGCAGACTTGAAAATACAGCGCAGATGATTCTGCCCTACCCTGTCCGCCTTGATAAGCGTCACTTCAGGAATTGCAAAATGCGGGCTGGCATTGCCCGCCCCAAAGGGGCCAACCTGCTCTATCTGGTCCAGAAGCTCTGTTGTGGCACCAGAAAGGCTGACAACCGCATCCACCTTCATAGTGCGCTTTTGCTGCGCCCGCTGCACTGCCACCTTCATATGCTGTTCCAGAAAGGCTGTCAGCTCATCCAGTTTGTCAGGCATGGCTGTCAGGCCTGCTGCCATGGCATGCCCGCCCCCTTTAACCAGAAGGCCTGCCTGTGCCGCCTCTATTACCGCAGCGCCAAGGTCCACACCGCTGATAGACCGGCCCGAGCCTTTGGCCTCCCCCTCGTCCACAGCAATCACAAAAGTGGGCAGGCCGTATTTATCCTTCAACCTGCTTGCCACAATACCAATCACACCGGGGTGCCAACCCTCGCCAATGGCCATCACCAGCGTTTCAGGGGAGCCGTCCATCCCATAGCGGCGTTCCATCTGCTCAATGGCGGCCTGAAGCACCTCTGCCTCTATGGCCTGCCGCTCCTGATTATAGCGATCCAGCTTGTCTGCAATGCTTCTGGCTTCAATGGGGTCATTCGTGGTGAGGATTTGCGCCCCAAGGCCTGATTCACCTACACGGCCACCCGCATTCAGACGCGGCCCGATAATGAAACCAGCGTGATAGGTGCTTGGTGCCTCTGACACGCGCCCCACATCAGAAAGCGCCACAATACCAGGGTTCCGCCGCTGGGCCATCACCTTCAGCCCCTGTGTGACCAGTGCCCTGTTGGCCCCCGTAAGCGGCACCACATCACAAATGGTGCCAAGGGCCACGATATCGAGCAGAGAGAGCAGATCAGGCGCCTTGCGCCCGCCTGTGTACCACCCGGCCTCCCTAAGCGCCCTATTGAGCGATACAGCCAGCATGAAGGCCACGCCAACGGCAGCCAGTTGGCCAAGCCCGCTTTCGTCATCCAGCCTGTTCGGGTTGATTACCGCCACAGAGGCTGGCAGCTCTGGCTCTGCCTTGTGGTGATCCACCACTATCACATCAAGGCCGGCATCAGCCGCCGCTTTAAGCGGCTCAAAAGAGAGCGTGCCACAATCCACCGTGATTACAAGACCCACGCCCGCCTGCCGCAACCCCAATAAAGCCGGAGCGTTGGGGCCGTAGCCCTCTCTCATACGGTCAGGAATGTAAATACGCACTTTCGCGCCAAGGGCGGTGAGAAAACGATATAAAACAGCGCTAGACGTAGCACCATCCACATCATAATCGCCAAAGATGGCAATCTGCTCACCATTTTGCAGAGCGCGGGCAATGCGGGCTGTCCCTTTATCCATATCCAATATGGTGGAAGGGTCCGGCAGCATTTCCTTTAACGATGGAGAATAGAAGTTAGCCGCATCATCAAGGCCAATGCCGCGGCTCGCCATCAGTTGCCCCACAATAAGGGAAACATTCAGCTCGTTAGCGATGGCCTCTGCCACGCGTGGCACATAGGGCCTTGCAGTCCATGTCTGCCCCAAAGCAGAACGGCGGACCCCGAGAAGAGGCTCCGCCGCGCCATCATTTGAACTGAGAGGCAAAGCTAGCCCTACTCAGCAATGCCATGTGTTGTTTTCACGCGGCGGATTGTCTTGCTCTCAGAGCGCATCACCAATGTTTCTGTGGTGATGCCAGCCGCTGTTTTGTGCACCCCTTCCAGCATGGAACCATCTGTTACGCCAGAGGCAGAGAAGATTACATTACCGGAGGCCAGTTCCATCATGGAATATTTGCGGCTCAGGTCTTCAATGCCCCATTTGCGGGCACGGGCGCGCTCATCATCGTTGCGGAACAACAGGCGGCCCTGCATTTGGCCACCAATACAGCGCAGAGCAGCAGCAGCCAGAACACCTTCAGGAGCACCGCCAGAGCCAATATACATATCCGTTTTGGTCGCAGGGTCAGTGGTTGCAATAACGCCAGCCACGTCGCCATCACCGATAAGCTGAACACCACAACCAAGCTCACGCAGCTCTTTAATCAGCTGTGCATGGCGCGGGCGATCCAGCACACAAACGAACATATCTTCAACGCCCTTGCCTTTTGCCGCAGCCACGTCTTTCACATTATCTGCAACAGATTTATCAAGGTCAATCACGCCTTCAGGCAAACCGCCGCCAACAGCGATTTTATCCATATACACATCAGGGGCGTTCAACAGGCCACCCGCTTCAGAAATAGCAATAACAGCGAGCGAGTTTGGCATGGCCTTGGCACAGATTGTGGTGCCTTCCAGTGGGTCCAGCGCGATATCCACTTTTGGGCCACCTAGGCCAACTTTTTCACCGATATACAGCATAGGGGCTTCATCACGCTCCCCTTCGCCAATCACAACAGTGCCATCGATTGGCAGTTTATTCAGTGCGCCGCGCATTGCCTCAACCGCCGCAGCATCTGCGGCTTTCTCGTCACCGCGTCCCACAAGAGAGCTCGCAGCAATAGCTGCCGCTTCTGTTACTCGAACCATTTCGAGGACCAGAAGCCTGTTCAGATCCTGTGATGACATACGTTACTCCTTATCAAAAAGCTTCAATTCTTAAAATTGTTGGTTTTTCCAAAATACAATCCAGCCCATCAAAACGTGTCATGGCGGCGGAAACGGCAGCCTCCACTGTTTCATGCGTGGTCAGCACGATATAGGCCCCACCCAATGCTGCTTCACCGCGCTGCAACAGGCTTTTAATGGACACTTTCTCTTTCGCGAGCACAGCCGTGATATCAGCCATAACGCCCGGAACATCTTTCACACGCAGGCGAATATAATAAGTGCCAACATGTTCTTCCACCGGAACATGAGTTCCAGCCTGCAGTTTTGAAGCAGAAACACCAAAGGGATAGCTTGCCACATTATGGGCTACATCAAGAATGTCTGCCACAACGGACGATGCCGTTGGCCCCTGCCCAGCACCAGCGCCGATATAAACGGTCTGGCCCACAGAATCACCGTCCACCAGCACAGCATTGGTCGCATCCATAACATTCGCGAGAGGAGATGTTAGTGGCACCATGGCGGGATGCACACGGGTTTCAATACCTGCATCCGTTTTCTTTACAATACCCAGCACCTTGATGCGATAACCAAGCTCTTCAGCATAATCAATATCAACTGGTGCAATGGTACGAATACCCTCTGTCGGCAAATCACTAATATTTGGCTCAGTCCCAAAAGCTAAAGCCGCCAAAATAGCAGTTTTGTGCGCTGTATCAATGCCATCAATATCAAAGGTAGGGTCGGCTTCCGCATAGCCGAGCTTCTGTGCATCAGCCAGCACTTCATCAAAACCAAGGCCCTCGCGTTCCATCCGTGTGAGGATATAGTTACAGGTCCCGTTCAGAATGCCTTTAATACTGAGCGTTTGGTTTGCAGCCAAGCCCTCGCCTAAAGCTTTCACGATTGGAATACCGCCCGCGACCGCTGCCTCAAAGCGCAGGATGGCCCCATTTTCTTCAGCTAAAGAGGCCAGCTCCTTACCGTGAGTTGCGATAAGCGCCTTGTTTGCTGTCACAAAATGCACACCAGCAGCCAGCGTCTTACGAGCCAGCACAAGTGCAGGTCCATCAGCGCCGCCCATCAGCTCAACCACACAATTGACATCACTGCCTTCAGCAATCAGATCAAGCGGATCATCGCACCAGGT
>JBNKGK010000206.1:0-6476 GCA_050289785.1 Kordiimonas sp. | reverse complement strand
TGAAGACAGATATGTGCCGTTCCCCGAACCTGTTTATGAAGCTGGGCTGGGCACCAATGCCGAGTTTAGCCAGAGCCATGTGCGGCTGGGATATTCCAGTATGGTAACCCCGCCTACCATTTTTGATTATGAGCTGGCGACGGGGGCGCTGGTTGTGCGTAAAGAACAGGAAATCCCTTCGGGTTATGACAAAAGCCTTTATGCATCAGAGCGGCTGATGGTTGAGGCGAGGGACGGCACCATAGTGCCTGTCAGCCTTGTCTATAAAAAAGGCTGGGAAAAAGGGGTGGGCACGCCTGTACATCTCTATGGTTATGGGGCGTATGGCATTGGGATGATGCCCTCTTTTTCTGCCAGCAGGCTTAGCCTGCTTAATCGGGGTTTTGTTTATGCCATTGCACATATCCGCGGCGGCGATGAGCTGGGTTATGGCTGGTATGAGGCAGGCAAACTGGATCAGCGCACCAACACCTTCAATGATTTTGTAGATGTGGCGCGTTACCTGACACGGGAAGGCTATGCAGCACAGGGCGGCATCAGTATTTCAGGGGGCAGTGCTGGTGGTGAGCTGATGGGCGCTGTGCTGAACCAGGCACCGGAGCTTTTTAAAGGGGCAGTGATGCATGTGCCCTTTGTGGATGTGCTCAATACTATGCTGGATGCAGACCTGCCACTCACTCCCATGGAATGGCCCGAGTGGGGCAACCCTCTTGAAGATGCCGCTGCTTTTGATACCATCCGGTCTTATTGCCCTTATAGCAATATTGAAGCGAAAGCCTATCCGCCTATGTTAGTGACAGGCGGCCTGCATGATCCGCGTGTCACCTATTGGGAGCCAGCAAAGTGGACTGCCAAGATGCGTCATCTGAAAACAGATGATCATCTGTTATTGATGAAAATCAATATGGGGGCAGGGCATGGGGGTAAATCTGGTCGGTATGAGCGATTCCACGAAATGGCCGAGGAATATTGCTTTCTTCTTATGTGTTTTGAGGTGGGTTAGTGCTGAGTAATTGAGGGCATGCTCTAATATTATAGTTGCGGAAAGAGCTGGTGCGACAAAGAAACGGGATATCTTTGTCGGTGTTGGGCTGACACGCGAAATAGTGGGAAGAAGAAAATGACGATAAGATTTGATGGTCAGGTAGCGATTGTAACGGGTGCGGGAAATGGCCTTGGGCGCTCACATGCGCTGGCGCTGGCTGCGCGTGGTGCAAAAGTGGTGGTGAATGATCTAGGCGGCGCTCGTGATGGGGCTGGTCAGTCTTTGGCGGCGTCTGAACAGGTTGTGGAAGAGATCAAGGCGGCAGGCGGCGAAGCTTTTGCAAACGGAGCAAACGTAGCCAAGATGGATGAAGTGGAGGCCATGGTGGCTGAAGCGGTGGATCGCTGGGGCCGGGTTGACATTCTGGTGAATAATGCCGGTATTCTGCGTGATAAAACCTTCGCCAAAATGGATATGGAGAATTTCCAACTGGTGGTCAATGTGCACCTGATGGGCAGTGCCAATTGCACCAAAGCCGTATGGGGCATTATGCGTGAGCAGAACTATGGCCGTATTGTTATGACCAGTTCTTCCTCTGGCACCTATGGGAACTTTGGCCAGTCTAACTATAGTGCTGCAAAGTTCGGTGTGGTTGGCTTGATGAACACCTTGCATCTGGAAGGCCAGAAATATGGTATCCATGTGAACGGCCTTTCCCCTGCCGCAACAACACGGATGACGGAAGATCTGGGTGGTTCGGATGAAATGCAAGAGTTAATGACTGTTGAGAGTGTATCTGCAGCTCTTGTGTATCTGGTGAGCGAGCAAGCCCCTTCCCGTCTGGTGCTCTGTGCGGGGGCGGGTGGTTATGCGGCCCTCAGAGTTTATGAAACAGAAGGTATTTACCTGCCACCAGAAGAGCAGACGCCAGAAAATGTGATGGCGCACATTGATGAAATTCTTGATCCTGCAGGCCAGGAAATGCTTATTCAGGCGGGACAGCAGGCAGAGAAGTTTGTTGCCAAGGCAATTGCTTTCAAAGCAAAGAAATAACATCAATAGATGCGATGTGAAAAAGGCCTCTGCGATACTGCAGGGGCCTTTTTATTGGTAAAGACATCAGGCTTCAAGTGATCAGGAAACAGCTAGCCCCATGGAGGCGGCAACGCCCATCATATTGCCTAGTTGCTGGAGTTCACAGGTGAACTCCATTTGGTAGTGCGATGCCAGATAATAAAAATTGCCCGCATACATGGGCCTTTTATCATCCTTGCTATACATAATGCGTGTCCATTCAACTACTGTCTCGCCAAGGGGGCAGTTCAGGTGCAGAGCAATATGCTGATCTGCTACACCGATCCGCATCCGCTGAGACGTAATAGTGGTTGGGTCACCTAATTCTTTTTGCAGGAGAACATAAATGGGGTGCTTTTCTACGGCCTCATGAGTGAGTTTACCATTTAGCGCTTCATCTACATAAATTTCCATAAAAGCCTGTATCAGGCCGCCACGCTCATAGGTTTTGCTATATTTGCAGTATCTGGGCGCAGGTGACAGATCTTGTGATAACTGGGACGGTAATTCTACCCCCTCATGTGTCTTGAGTAGGCGAATGTTCAAGTTTGGTGCAGTGGAAATGAGCCCAAATGATGTTGCGGTATCAACCTTTTTATGGGGCAGCACTCTGGTGCTTTTCCCGCGGCCGGTTTCGATCAACTGCTGTCTGCTGAGTTGTTGCAAAGCCTCGCGAATTGTTGCCCGGCCAACACCAAAGTCATCCATTAATTGTTCAATTGTGGGTAGCGCCATCCCCTCGGGCCATTCACCCGTGAGAATACGGTCACGCAAAACCCTGGTTATACGCCCATATAATGGTGTGCCGTCGCTGGCCCCTTCGCCGACTAGATACAAAACAGACCTCCTACCATAAAATGATCGTTCAATTGAGACTTTAGCAACATCTGTATTGAAAAGCTACCGTTCTTAATATAAAGTTCGAATATTAGGACTTTAATATAAATTAGCAAGTGGCGCGGATAATTTCCAGTGGAAAGTGTCAGCGTTGCTTAATGATTGACAGTGAGACACCAAAGGAGGGTGATTTGGAAAAAAACGAAAACGAGCCATCAGTTTTAAAAGACCTGGTTGCTCGGCTTGAGAAGCAGGAAGCTATCACCGAAGTTTCTAACCTCAAAGCCCGCTATCTTCGGATGATGGATAAGCTTGTTCTGGCAACTGAGGCAGAAAATGGGGCAGAAAATGCAGCCAATATGGTGGAACTTTTCGCCGAAGATGCCGTTTGGACAGGTGGTGAATTCTTTGGGTACTATAAGGGTCGTGATGCCATTCGTGGGTTCCTGGAGCAGCTGGCGGGTGTGGCGCCATACACAAAACATGTGACCATGAACCCGGAGTTTGATGTGCAGGGTGATACCGTCCATGCCTTGTGGCAACTGGTGGTTTTGGCCATTGATGGCAAAACGGGCTATGGTATGTGGAAGGGTGGCTTTTACCGCGATACCTATAAAAAATGCGCTGATGGCAAGTGGCGAATCGCTGCTTTGTCCGTGCGTGTGGAACAGGGATATTACCAAAAAGCCGGTGGTCCATTCACCTATGCGGGTCGTAATTTCCAGGATGGCAGTGGCACTTTGCCGACAGAAGCCCATTAAAGACGTTTTTCCGGCCTTTTTAAAGAAATGTCTGGAATTTGTATTGCCTGCGTACCGGCTTTAATGTAGAAAGTACGCATAATAGGACTTAAACGATAGCGCGGAAAAAGCGGGAGAATATGTCAGGGCGGACTGGGGTGCCTTGGCTTTCTTTTCTACACCGCATCAAATGCAGGGGAGTGCATTGTGAAAAATAGCACCTATAAGAACTATATAATAGTTATCTTGCTCCTTATCTACACTTCGAATTTTTTGGACAGACAGATTTTCTCGCTGTTGATGCAGCCTATTAAAGAAGAATTTGATCTGAGTGATACCCAGCTTGGTTTTCTTTCAGGCATTGCCTTTGCTATGTTTTATGCCACTTTGGGTATTCCGATTGCCCGGCTGGCTGATCGCAGTAACAGGGTCAATATTATCGCTATCGCGGCAACAGTCTGGAGCTTTATGACTGTGATGACCGGTATGGTCACCAATTTTGCCCAGCTTGCCCTTGTCCGCGTTGGGGTTGGTATTGGTGAGGCAGGCTGTACACCGCCAGCCCATTCTCTGATCGCTGACTATTTTTCCAAGGGTGAGCGGGTCAGGGCTTTGTCCATCTACACGCTGGGCATTCCTCTTGGTATTCTGGTTGGTTATGCCAGCGGTGGCTGGATTGCCGAATTCTATGGCTGGCGCGCGGCCTTTTTTGTTTTTGGTTTTCCTGGTCTTATTCTGGCGTTTCTCGTTAAATTCACTATTCGCGAGCCGGAGCGTACTGGGCGTGCCGCTACATCAAGTAAAGCACCCAGCTTGTCACTGACCTTAAAGACACTATGGGGTCAGGCGACCTTCCGTAACATGCTGCTTGGTCACACTTCTGTTGTGCTTGTGGCCAATGGTGTCGGGCAGTGGCTGGCAGTTTTCTATACCCGTTATCATGATCTGAGCGGGGGCGAACTGGGTAGCTGGTTAGCGCTTGTCTCTGGCGGCGCGGGCGCCATTGGCACCTATATGGGGGGGCATATTGTCCATAAGTTCTTTGCCGAGAGTGAGAAATCACAGTTATGGCTTGTCTGCCTGATTGGTAGCGTTGGTATACCGCTTAGCTTCATCATCTACCTCACGGATCATATGTATCTCTCACTTGGAGTGTTGTTTGTTAGCAGTGTGGTTTATTTCTTCCAGTTTGGGCCCTTCTATTCACTGGTTCAGACGGTTGCGCCTGTGAGGATGCGGGCCACTGCAATTGCAATTTCACTCTTCATGGCCAATTTGATTGGTTTGGGCCTTGGCCCACAATTTGTCGGTATTGGCAGCGATCTTCTGGCACCGGTTCTGGGAGCAGATGCTCTCCGTTGGTCCATTCTGCTTTTAACACCTTTCTCTCTTGCTGGTTTGTGGCTGACCTTGCGGGCGGCCAGTAGCATAGAAAGTGATCTCGAAAAACTGGAACAGTTTGAAGAAGAGTTTGCTTCTCTTGAGCCCGCGCCTGAGTTGGCACCCCAAAAAGCATGATCACGAGAGATAAAGGATAAACCAATGACAAAAATCAATACAATTACAGGCCCGATTGACCCAAGCGAAATGGGTTTCACCCTGATGCACGAACATATCATCACAATTAACTGGTCACTCCGCGAGGCGTTCCCTCACTGGGTAGACCGCGAGCAGGTGGTGAAGGATGCCGTTAAAAAAGTAAAAGCCGCCAAAGACGTCGGTGTCGACACCATGGTTGACCTGACGGCTATTAATCTGGGCCGTGATATTCACATCATGCAGGAAGTGGCTGATAAAGCTGAAATGAACGTGATTGCCACCACAGGCTTTTATTATCAGGAAGAGCCTTCACTGGCGCACTGGGAAGCAGATGCCATTGTGGCGGAAATTTTGCCAGATGTTGAAAAGGGTATCGCCGGGACCAGTTGCAAGGCAGGCTTGGTAAAATGTGCCACAGATAAAGCTGGCGTGACAGGTTATACCGAGAAAATGGTGAGAGTGGCCTCCCGTTTGCACAAGGCAACAGGGGTGCCCATCTCTACCCACACAGGCTTTGCTGAACAACAAGGCACGCTCCAGCAGGATATCATGGAAGATGAAGGGGTTGATCTCAGCCGCGTGGTCATTGGCCATTGCGGCTTCCATCAGGACCTGGACTATTTGGAGCGTATCATGAAGCGGGGCAGCTATATCGGCATGGACCAGTTTGCTTACGGTCCTGATGTTTCATCCCCTGATGATATGCGTGTGGACACAATTGCAGCTCTTTGTAAAAGAGGGTGGGCAAAGCGCATGGTGCTTTCTCATGATGCGGGCTGTTATTCCAAAACTTTTGGTCATGAGCGGCCGGATTTCGCCACAAACTGGCATTTCTGTTATGTGTCTGAAGGCATTGTGCCTGCCTTGCTAAAGGCAGGTGTATCGCAGGAAGAAGTGGATAAGATGACCATTCATAATCCCCGTGCGGTCTTCACCGGGGAGGCAAACTGATGGATGGCTCAAATCCAGGCCTGAGTTTTCCAAAGCCAGAAAGCCTGAGCGAAGGGGTGATGATTGTCACCCCTGAAATCCAGCCTGTCGCGGTTGGGGATGAAGGAGTCACCGTTAAACCTCTTCTTGAAACACCACGTGTGAGAGCCAGTTTACTGGCTCTCCCCAACGGCGCAGCGATCGTTGATACAGACATATCTTATGACCGCATCATAGTGTTGGTGGATGGTGCTGCTGTTTTCAAAGGGGTTGATGCACAGCATGACGTGAAGCGCAGTACGTTGGTTTATGTTCCGGTGGGGGTCACTATTTCAGAAAAGTTGGAGGCAACTTTAGCAGATACCAGCTTT
>JBNKGK010000205.1:0-6484 GCA_050289785.1 Kordiimonas sp. | reverse complement strand
TCTGCTTCGGTCATACGTTACTCAGTTCTTTCAGGGCCGCTGGCACCAGGCTCGCCACCGTGGCGGCCTCACCCTGCTCTGTCGCGAGCCGTGCCACAACCGCGTGGGCATCCACGGGCCTATAGCCAAGATTAGCAAGGGCAGACACGGCATCAGCCACAGTACCGCCCACTGCGGGCGCTGATGGCGATACGGCTGCAGCCTGCACACCAGCAGACTGAAACACCAAGCCTGTCACTTTATCTTTCAGCTCATTCACAATGCGGGCTGCCAGCTTTGGCCCTACGCCGTTCGCCCGGACAACTGCGGTTTTATCCTGTGCCGCAATCGCATTCTGCAAATCACTGGGGGCTAACACAGACAAAATAGCTAACCCCACCTTCGCGCCCACCCCTTGCACGGACGTGAGCAGGCGGAACATCTGTTGCTCTGTAACAGACGCAAACCCATAAAGAGTGATGGCATCTTCCCGAACTACTGTTTCAATATGCAAGGCTGTCGCTTCGCCCTGAGACGGCAAAGCACTGAGTGTGCGCGATGACGCATGAACCAGATAGCCAACACCAGCCACATCGATGATCAGCCAATCATCCCCTACGGCATCCACAAGGCCTTTTAATTTTGCTATCAAACCCGCATCCTTACTCGCGATTTACAATACCCTGTTCATCTGTTTGTTCGTCATCATATGGTGTGCGTGGCAAATGGCAACAGCAAGTGCATCTGCCGCATCTGGCCCGTTAATTTTTACACCCGGCAATAGCACCTTCACCATGGCATCTACCTGCCCTTTCGCGGCATGACCCACGCCCACAACCGATTTTTTGACATGATTAGGGGTATATTCGGCAACATTAAGGCCAGCTTGTGACGGAACGAGGAGCGCAATGCCCCTCGCCTGCCCCAATTTCAGGGTGGACGTGGGGTTTTTATTCACGAATGTTTCTTCAACTGCGCAGGAATGCGGCTGCCACTCAGCGATGATAGCCGTGAGGCCATCGTGCAGCTCCACCAGCCGTTCAGCCAGTGTTTTTTTAGGATCAGATTTAACGGTGCCATTGGCGATATGGCTAAGCCGGGTGCCCTGTGCTTCCACAATGCCCCAGCCTGTCTTTTGCAAACCCGGATCAAGCCCCAGAAGCCGCATCAGCCTTTATCGCCTTTCCCTCGATGGCAGTAGAACCTACTCGGCTGACAGTTCTTCCATCACATCCGCCGGGATATCATAATTACCATACACTGTTTGAACATCATCATTATCTTCAAGCGTATCAATCAGGCGCATCAGCTTTTCCGCACCTTCCTTATCCAGCGATACCGGGTCTTTCGGCTTGAAGATCAGCTTGGCTGACTCTGGCTCTTGCCCCAAGGCTTCCGTAAGCGCGGAGACAACAGCATGCAGATCAGTAGGAGCTGTGTAAATGGCGTGGCCCTCATCATCTGATTCCACTTCTTCCGCCCCGGCCTCAAGTGCAGCTTCAAACATGCCCTCAGCATCAGCCGCATCAACGGGGTACATAATCTCCCCAACCTGATCAAACATGAAACCAACTGAACCGCTTTCCCCCAGGTTGCCGCCCGCCTTGCCAAAAATGGTGCGCACGTCAGAAGCGGTTCTGTTCCTGTTATCCGTCAGTGCCTCAACGATAACACCAATGCCACCGGGGCCATAACCCTCATAGCGCATTTCATCATAATTTTCCGCATCCCCGCCGGTTGCCTTGGCAATGGCCCGCTCGATATTATCCTTGGGCATAGACTGCGCCTTGGCCGCAGAAACAGCAAGGCGCAAGCGCGGATTGCTATCAATTTCCTCACCGCCCATTTTCGCCGCCACGGTAATTTCCCGGCTAAGCTTGGAGAAAATTTTGGAGCGCTTCTTATCCTGCGCGCCCTTGCGGTACATAATATTTTTAAATTTAGAATGGCCTGCCATTATAACCCTCTGATCGTTCCTGCCGGGCGGCCCCGCCTGCCCCGACCTTCTACCCTATCGCTACTACATGTGCCTGATATTGCACCAAAGCACAAGATTTAGCCTTTATTTAGCCAGTTCACCAGCTTTTGAACAGGGGGAATGTACCATTTTTACAAGGTTTTTGAATGAGGCAAGCACCAGAGGCACCTAAAGCATGTTTCAAGAAAAGAAACAAACGTGTGCAACATTCATGAGTTGTACTAGGTCAATCAGAATGCTATAGCCCAAGAAATACTCTAAGTAGAATTTATTCGTTATTATAGTTAGGCGAAGTAATGGCCACCTTTTTTGGTTCTTCCGTTGCCGATTCAATCGACGGCACCAGCAACGATGACTATATTGATACCGCTGGCGGGCCTGACACCCTTAACGGCCTTGCTGGATCAGACACGCTGATTGGCGGCAGTGGTGATGATGTTTACCTGATCTCTGATAAGAGTGGTGAATTTCACGATGTTGTTGTTGAGACGCTTTCCTATAGCGATACAGACCGGATTGTTCTTGATATTGACGGCGTCAACAGCATTACAGATTTCACCATTACCCGGGGATCAGCATACCAAATAGCTTTCACCTTTTCTGATGGCAGCACCTTAAACACCGACATTAACATTGAAGAAATTCAAATTGGAAGCATTGTTTATCGGATAAGTAGTCAAAGCTTTTTTTATAATGAAGCCGCACGCATCGCTTACCTGCCATCAACAAGCGTCAAAAGCGACGATTTTGACCCTGATAGTATCGACTTTGACCCCGATGGTATCGACCAACGTTTCCTCAATAGTGCAACTGATGTTCTGGAGACGAATTCTTTATGGGAATTCAGCATAGCTTTCCCCTCCGATGAAGAGTGGACAGTTATTGGAACAGAGACCCAGGATATTGTTGGAATTGTCGGACCAAACCAAAACAGTAACCTTACTTTTATTGGATTGGATGGCGATGATATTTTTGCCAGTCAGGGTGGTGATGACCATCTGACTGGAGGTGATGGTAATGACCGCCTTTCTGCAGGCATAGGAGCCGATACCATTGACGGCGGGCCTGGTAACGATTTTCTTCAGATAAGAGACAGTGGTAATTCTGATTCTCTCTCTGGCGGAGAGGGCAATGACACCATTAGCGGTTATTTCGGGGATGGTATTCGCCTGGCAGACATAAGCAATTTCCTGGCGCTCGATGGCGGTAATGGCGACGACATGCTCATTCTCAGCCTTGCTGACGGTGAAAGTTTTTCTCTCACTTCCCCAGGCAATGCGCAAAATTTTGAAAGTGTTGGCGCAGACCTTTTATCCGACAATGCCTCAGTTACGCTTGAAGGAGACGCCGGAGATAATATTCTCGCTGCATATTTCTCATACAATTCAGGCCTTTTTACATTCCGTGGAGTCGATGGGGCCGATACGCTTTCCGTAGATGAGCGTTTTACGAATACAACCAGCCAAGTGTTTTTCGACGGTGGCAATGATGATGACCTGCTTCTTGGCGGCACTGGAGCCGACACATTGGTCGGCGGCAACGGAGATGATACTCTTGCAGGAAAAGGAGGGGCCGACGCATTAACAGGAGGGAATGGCGCGGATCAGTTTATCCTCCATTTCAATGACAGGGTGACGGACATAGCCGAAGCACCCGTCATTACAGATTTCACACCGGGCACAGACCAGATTCTGCTTGATGGCGTAGCCTATGATGAACTGACCATTGCAGACGGCACCGGAAGCCAAAGCGGCAACACCATCATTACCTTCTCTCTAAACGGAGACATCATCGCCATCCTGCAAAATGTAACCGCCAATAACATAACTCAAAACGATGTTGTAAGCAGAAATAATCCTTCTACCATCTCAGGCACTTTCACTGGCTCTGTGATTGAAGGCGATATTGGCGATGATCCGGTGACGGCCTCTGGCTCCCTCTCCATCTCTGATGCAGATGAAGAAGACAACCCTGCCTTCAACGATGTAGCGGCCATGGGTGGCGACAATGGCTATGGCAGTTTCACGCTGACGAGCGGCACCTGGATCTACACCCTCGATCAAACCACCGTACAGGATTTGGATGCTGGCGATACGGTCACCGACACAATCACCTACACTGCTACAGATGGCACCGAGCAGCAGATAAACATCACCATTCATGGCCGCAATGAGCCGATTACCACATCTGTCACCTTCAATGATAATGCTGATTTTTCCATCACGGCAGATTTCCCCGGCATTACCCCCCCTAACAGCAACAGCGCCGGTTTTGCCCTGCAGGGCACATGGCACATCAACACCATAATGGCCAACACTTATAATCTGGTCTCTGCTGGCAATTATGGCCTCGATGATCTGGCCGATGATATTATTGGCTTTTTCTCCGCCGCTGCTGCCACTGTGCAATATGGTAATTCGCTGAGCGGGGATATCACTTTCAGCCCTGCGGGCGCGGCCGCACAAGTGCTGGCCGCTACAACAGAGCATGATAATGAAACTGGCGACTTCGAAAACATCCTGATCACCTTCAATGATGAGCAGGTAAACACCCTTTCGCTGGATATAGCCCGCACAGGCGGGGACATGGATTTTTCCGTTGAGACAGATTGGGTGATCAACGCCAATATCAGCTTCATATGGGATATTATCAGCCAATATGATCTTGATGGTCTGGCCAGTGACATTCAGGCCGCTTACAGCTTTATCAGCACCAGCTTGCCCGGGGCAGGCGCAGATGCCCTGTCCACCACAATTCCGCTAATCGCGACAGCAACAGCCAGCCTTGACCTGACAATCAGTGTCTCAACCACAGAGATTGAATTTGATTTTGACGGCGGAGACTATTTCTCAGCCAGTTTCAGCTTCTCCGGCCTCAATAGTTTTATTGGGGATATTATTGATGGCGGCTGGAGCATTGACCGCATTGTTGATTATGTTGACGATATTATTGATAACCCCGACGATTTCCTTGAAACCGTGGCTGAATTCGCGCTTGATAGCGCCAACAGCCTGGATGATGGCGAAGCCCTGAGTGGCACACTGGGCTTAAGCACGGTCAATGATGCCAGCATCAGCCTGACTGCCACCTACCAGGACAGGCACATAGATATTGATGTGATAACCGATAATCCGCCTTCCGCGCGGGACAACCGGGTTCACGCACCAGAAAATGGCAGCTATGCTTTCGCAGCAGCGGATTTCAATTATGCTGACTTCGAAGACGATGCCTTTGCCAGCATAGAAATTGCGACATTACCAGACCAGGGCACCCTCACCCTCAATGGCACTGCCGTTAACGTGGGCGATGTTATCACTGTTGCAGACATCGAGGCAGGAAACCTGGTTTTCACCCCGGGCACAGATCAAACAGACATCAATTACGCCAGCTTTGATTTCACTGTTACATCAGATGATGGCAACACAGCAAACGACGCCAGCACCATGCGCATTGGTGTGCATACAGACGGCACGCCAACGCCGATATCAAGCCAACAAACAGACATCTCATTCAGCTTGGATGATGATGCCAGACTTCTGGGCCTTGATAATGGCAATTTCCTGCTGGTAACCCCCAGCAGTGAAGATGATGCCCTCATCATAGGGCAAATTTATGATTCCGAACTAAACACTGTTGGGGATAGCTTCACTGTTAACTCCGATAGCATAGGTGATCAACAAGCTCCTGACGTCTCCCTTCTAGCCAGTGGTGGCTTCATTATCGTCTGGGAAGGCGCAAAGCCCAATTCAAACCCCGGGGAAAACGAGAGTATAACCAGCATTTCTGCCCAGTTTTTTGATGAAGACGGTAACAAAGTTGGTGATGAAATAACCGTTAGCGAAAGCAGTACCTTCAGAGTCGAGAATACTCATGTGGCCGTATTGACCGATGGGAATTTGGTTATCACCTGGACTGAACGCAACTCAGAAGATAATAATGATGATATCCACGGCCAAATATTCACCCCTGATGGCGCAAAAATCGGAAATGAATTTATCGTAAACTCGGAAACCCTCTCATTTAGAGGGAATAATGATATCATTGCCCTCAAGACTGGTGGTTTCGCCATCGCCTGGATAGAGTATCCGAACTCTTCAGCAGAACCAGACCGCATCATAACCCAACTATTTGATGATACAGGCATCCCTCAAGGAACCGCAGCATCCCTCAATGTTCTAGCCAGAAACCTAGATATATCTCCCCTTAATAATGGTGATTACATTATCGTATGGGAAAGTCGCTATAATACCAATAATACCGATGATGGCGTTTGGGGCCAAGTTTTTGATAATACAAACACGCCTGTCAATGGTCCATTCCTGATCACTGAAATTGTGGAATACAGCTCGAGCCTGCCTCAAATAACGTCTTTGCTCAACAATGAAATCCTGGTGAGTTGGGAACACAGAGACTTTGATAACGAGACACAGTATATTTTTTCACAGCGCCTTGATAATCAGGGAAATATTATTGGTGATCAATATATTACCCATGGTGACACTAAAGGCTTTAGAGCTTTAATTGCAC
>JBNKGK010000204.1:1644-6489 GCA_050289785.1 Kordiimonas sp. | reverse complement strand
CCACATGGCGGTGGTGGCCCCGGTTCTGGCCCTGTCGTTTTCTCTGATGCCCTGAAAAACTTCGTGCCAGTGCCTTATGTTGTGGCAGAGGGTGATGGCTTGAAGCTACTGGAAGATAAAGAAGGTGATTCTTTTGGCCGTCTTGTCGCTTTCCATGGGCAGATGGGCATGTATGTGCGCGCGCTGACCTATATGCTGAGCCACGGCTCTGACGGTGTGAAGCAGGCTTCCGAAGATGCTGTGCTGAATGCCAATTATGTGATGGCATCCTTGGAAGACCTGATGACACCATCGTTTGATGGCCCGTGTATGCACGAAGCCTTGTTTGATGACCGTTTCCTGAAAGATACTGGTGTGACAACGTTGGATTTTGCCAAGGCCATGATTGATGAGGGATATCACCCAATGACCATGTACTTCCCGCTTGTGGTGCACGGGGCCATGCTGGTGGAACCAACGGAAAGTGAATCCAAATTTAATATGGACCAGTTCATCACATCCATGCGGGGGCTGGCTAGTGCTGCCAAAGCTGGTGAAGTGGAGCGTTTCTCTGGTGCGCCCTATCATGCGCCCTGGAAGCGACTGGATGAAACTCAGGCGGCAAGAAATCCTGTGCTGCGTTATACGCCAGAGGATGACGTGGCTTAACCTTGCTTTAGAATTTAAAAATTATAATCAGCCGGATTATTTTGATATTTATCCGGCTGATGATATTTTAGAGCCAGAGAATGACAGGAGGTCGTGTGACCAAACGCATACTGGTTGTTGATGATTCCGCTACAATGCGAGATATGCTCACGCAGATGTTGCGGGCAGATGAGCATATTGTGGCTGCAGCAAACAGCGGCTTGCAGGCTCTCGATATCCTGCAAACAGAAAAGTATGATATTCTCATCACAGACCTTGAAATGCCAGAGCTGGATGGTTTTGGTCTGATCAGTGCTATATCCAAGCTGAAATCAGCTCCTGCTGTAGTTCTGATTAGTCATCTTGATAATAAGGCGCTCCATTCAGCGAAAGAGCTGGCAATTGCTTACAGTGTTAATGTGCTGGGCACCCTTACCAGACCTATAGATCAGGCCGATCTGGAAAAGGCTTTGTCAGGGGCCGCTATTACCCGTCAGTCTGATACACCTGGAGCCGAAGCCCGGCTTTCAGAAACAGAATTTATGAGAGGTTTGATGACAGATGGCCTTTCTCCTGTTTTTCAGCCCAAAATCAATATCAAAACCAACAAAGTAGTTGGGGTTGAGGTTTTTGCCCGCTGGAAAATTGCGACAGGTGGGTTTCTCGGGGCTAGAGCAGTGGTGAATGTGGCCCTGGAAAAGGGGTATATGGACATTCTCACTTTTCGGATGCTGGAACTAGCCATGCAGCAACAGAGTAAATGGAGTAAAGAGGGGCACAATATTGCCCTTTCTATTAATGTCGGTGGCGAAAACCTCAGAAAAGCTAATTTCGCGGAAGTTGTATCCGGGCTTGCGGATCAGTTCGAGATTAAGCCTGCTATGGTGCGCTTGGAAGTGACAGAGGCCGACCTTGAAGTGGATGCGCGCGGCCCCCTCGAAGTGCTATCTAGGCTGCATATGCGTGGTTTTGGGCTGGCGTTAGATGATTTTGGAACGGGTTTTGCCTCTTTATTACGTTTGCAGAAAATACCTTTTGACGAACTTGTCGTAGACCGGGAATTTCTCTCACGGGCTGGTGAGGACGAGATTGCCAAAGCTATTCTGGAGACTGCGATTGAGTTAACTCATAAGTTGAAGCTTATCTGCACTTGTGAGGGAGTTGAAAATGAAGCTCAGCTAAAAATGATAGCTGATATGGGGGCAGATAATGCTCAGGGTTATCATTTGGCTAGGCCAATGTCTGCTGACGAGTTTTTGATTTGGTATGAGGATTATAAAACTGGTGCTATTTCTATCTCTGGGCTTTGAATTCCGGTTTTAATGTCAGGGTATATTACATGCTAAGTAATGAGAGCCCTTTCTTGCCTAGAGCGGTTCTGAATAGAATTGGATCAGTTTGATGGTTTTTCGCTTTATCAGGGGCGTCACAGGGGTTGTTCGATGCCCCACATCGATCTGCAACCTTCTCCTGCCTGATAAAAGCGAAAAACCACCAAAGGCTGGGGCCTTTTCCTCCGTGAGGGCGCCTCATGTCACTTCCGGTGGCACCGCATCGCTGCGTTCCATGAGCCTGCTCACGAATGTAAATTCGTCCGGTCAAACGATTCAATTCTATTCTATTCAGAACTGCTCTAGTTACTGTGTCAGTAAGCATGATTTCTTTCTTGTTTCGTGTTATTGTTGTTTTTTTCGCCGTTAACGAAAAAATAGATGGAGTTTCTTTTATAGGTTGTTTTTTAATTGTCTTGCTGTTGGTGGCATTTAGATGGCTTCAAAACTTGGAAAAAAGCGAAAAGGTTCTGAACAGGCGACGATTGAGGCGCTTGACCGGTCTATGGCTATTATAGAGTTTGGTATGGATGGCAAGATTCTCCATGCCAATGATAATTATCTGGATATGGTAGGGTACAACCTTGAGGACATTATAGGAATGCATAATAGCATTTTGTTTCTACCCGAGGATTGCCTGACGGACAGCTATCAGGATTTATGGCAGGAGCTTCGTCGGGGAGAATTTCAGGTTCAGGAACATAAGCAGCTTACAAGGCAGGGACAGAAAATATGGGTGCAAGCCACCTATCACCCTTTACTGAATGAAGACAGCGCACCTTACCGTGTTGTGCAATTTGCCTCAGATATTAGTTCTTCAGTGATGAGAAGGTTGGAAGATAAGGCCCATATCAGTTCCATCTGTCGTGTTCAGGCCATTCTACAGACAGATTTTCAGGGACGTATTCTGGAAGCGAATGAAAATTTCCTGGAAATGGTTGGTTACAGCCCGGAGGAAATACAGGATCAACAATATGGTTTTTTTCTGACTGAAGGGTTTCGGTGCGCAGATGATTATTCTTTATTTTTGGAGAAATTGTCGGGTGGCGAATTCCAGATGGCAGAGCATCCTTTTGTTCATAAAAATGGTGAACAATTTTGGATACGTACCAATAGTAGCCCAATAGTTGATCAGAATGGTCATATCATCAAAATTGTGAATATGATCACAGATGTCACCACTGAAAAATTAAAGAATGTGGACTATGAGAAGCAGGTAAATGCTGTCTCCCAGTCTCAGGCGATTGTGCAGTTTGATACAGATGGATTCATCCTGAGTGCAAACGACTGCTTTTTAAAGATGACAGGCTATACCCGTGATCAGGTTATTGGGCAGCACCATAGTTATTTTGTCGATTCTGCTCACGCTGATACGAGAGAATATTTTGAATTTTGGGAATCTTTGCGCCGAGGTGAGTATCAGATGTCGGAATATAAGCGCATTGGCAAGCGGGGGCGGATCTACTGGATACAAGCCAGCTATAACCCCATTACGGATATGAATGGTAGGGTCATTAAAGTTGTAAAATTTGCTACGGATATTACCCAGAATATCCGTGGTCAAAGAGAGAAGGATATACTGGCTCAATCCATCATGAAGCAGTTGGATGATATATTGAATTCCGCCGGTATAGAGGCACCTGCGGTTCCCTCTGATCAGGAGGGGGAATCTTATTCTCTCTCATTTGGTGGGCAAGCCCTGATCAATGCAATTTTTGAGGTATCGGAAAGTGTGGCAGAAGTGGCCAGAGCTACAAAAGAAGTTTATAGCTGTATTCTGAGCAGCGAGAAGAGAGAACAGGAAGCTTTGTGCCTTAAGGAAACTGTGGGGCAGATGGTTGACCGGATTGATAGCATGGCCGCCCAAATCATTCATCTGCCACTGGATTCTGTCGCTGACCCGGTTAGAATAGTGAGTGAGGTTAATAAACTGGCAACTGAGGCCGCCGCTGCCGCCTATGATATCGCCAGCGATCTGGAAAGCTCTGAAACTGCCGCGATTGATGTGGTGGGTGAATTGGGCACTATTTTAAAAGCATTAACCAACGTCCGCGACCTAATCACCAATACAACGGGCCGTGTTGATGAACCGGCGAAACCGATAAACTGCAATAACAAAGAAGAAGCCGAAAATACGGCTGATTCAATCCATCATTCCATGAATGAAATTGCCATGGCGACTAATGTTGCGAGCCAGAGCATGCAGCGTATGCGAGATATTTTGTCCGAGCTGAATACTATCCATTAAATCATATTGTTCTCTTTTTGTTCCCGTGTTATAATGGCAGCATGGAACAGAAAAATTCACAGTCGTTGCAAGGTTTGTCTGTTGCCTTGAAATCTGGCAGAGGAGCCTGTTCCAATGCCAGCGGCAGGTTTGAGCGGCTGAAACGTGAAGCAAGTTCTGATGAGTGGTGGACCGCAGAGAATGAGCCAAAGCTTCTGACCTGCGTTACGGAAGAACATCCTAAAACAATCATAACTCGCAATAGCAGCCCGGATGTGCCGTTTGACCGGTCCATCAATCCTTATCGTGGTTGTGAGCATGGCTGTGTTTACTGTTTTGCCCGGCCAAGCCATGCCTATATGGGGCTGTCATCAGGGTTGGATTTTGAAAGCAGGCTATTTGCAAAGCCTGATGCGGCAGCCATGCTTGAAAAAGAACTCTCAAACCCATCCTATAAGGTGGCACCTATTGCACTGGGCACGAATACAGACCCGTACCAGCCCATTGAGCGGGAAAGGCAGATTACACGATCTATTCTTAAGGTGCTGGAAGCTTATAACCACCCTGTAACGATTCTGACCAAATCCCGCCTTGTGGTGCGGGATATGGATATACTGGCCCCTATGGCTGCCAGAGGGCTAGCAAAAGTGGCTTTATCCG
>JBNKGK010000204.1:0-1634 GCA_050289785.1 Kordiimonas sp. | reverse complement strand
TTATCCGTCACCAGTCTTGACAGGGGACTTGCTCGCAAACTGGAGCCACGGGCCAGCACACCACAAAAACGTCTGGATGCGATCCGTCTGCTCTCTGATGCTGGTGTACCCACTGGGGTGATGTTTGCTCCTGTTATTCCCGCGATCAATGATCATGAGATGGAGGCCATGCTCTCCGCTGCTGCTCATGCGGGTGCCGGGCAGGCCGGGTATATTTTGTTACGTTTGCCGTTTGAACTGGCGGGCTTGTTTGAAGAGTGGCTTGAGGCCCATTATCCAGATCGGAAAAAAAGGGTGCTGAGCAGGCTCGCTACACTGCGCGGTGGTAAATTGAACGACCCGCGCTTCAAACATCGAATGATGGGTAAAGGCCTTGAAGCTGATTTGATGGCGCAGCGGTTTGCAGGCCTGTGCAGAAGGCTGCGATTAAACCGCATAGATACAAAGCTGGATAGAACAGCTTTTGTGCCACCGGTGCTACAGGGCGGGCAATTCAGCTTTTTACACGAATTGAGGCGTGCCTAGAGAGCGGAGAAGGCTAATCAATCACATCAGCGACAGTGCCTACCGTTTTTGCGGCTACCTTGACAGGGGTGGTGACAATAGAACACGCAGTAACTGCTGCAGCGATAAGTATAATACCGATCAGGCGTATCATATTTGTCCCTCCCTTAATGAAATCAAACCGTTACACAGCAGGAATCTGGAATGCAAGCCTTTATGTTTGTATCATTTGAGTTATGTATAGTGTGTGATTCATGCGCCACAGACTGGTGCACCAGTGTTAAAGGAGCCGCCCATGTTAAAAGCCCAGATCGTGCCAGTTACAGCTTTCTCACAGAATTGCAGCATTATCTGGTGTGATGAAACTATGGAGGGCGCGCTGGTGGACCCAGGAGGGGATGTGGACCGTATCTTGGAGGTTGCAGAAAAGCATGGGGTGAAGCTGACAAAAATCCTGTTGACCCATGGCCATCTGGACCATGCAGGTGGTTCTGCGGATATCAAAGAAAAGCTTGGTCTGCCGATCATTGGCCCTCAGGAAGAAGATAAATTTTGGCTGGACCAGATAGAAGACCACGCCCGTCAGTATAATATGGAGGGCCTCAGGTGTTGTACGCCAGATAAGTGGCTCAACGACGGTGATGAAGTGAAGGTGGGTAATGTGACCCTAGAGGTGTTGCATACACCGGGCCACACACCAGGTCATATTGTTTTCTACGACAAGGCAGATAGGGTTGCTTTTGTGGGCGATGTGCTGTTTCAGGGCTCTATCGGGCGAACAGACTTCCCGAGAGGGGATCACCAAACATTGATTAATGCCATCACTGGCAAGTTGTGGCCGCTTGGCGATGATGTTACCTTTGTGCCCGGCCATGGCCCGCTCTCCACTTTTGGGGCAGAGCGCCAGAACAACCCCTTTGTGGGGGATGTCGCTTTGGCAGGATAAGAGGGTAAGGCCCATCTGTAGGGGAATTTGCTATGACGCACTGGTTATATCCGGCAAATATCAAATATTATGATGTGTTTGCCGCTTTCGGCAAAAGCGAGACTTATTGGCCGGTCAATTCCACCGTACAGCCCGGGGATATTGTTTATATCTACTTGGCGGCTCCGTATAAGCAGGTTGCGTT
>JBNKGK010000203.1:0-6499 GCA_050289785.1 Kordiimonas sp. | reverse complement strand
GACGGCGATAGAAGATACAGCCTCTGATGTTGATCTGTCGCCTGTAAGCTTTGCGGATGTTGAGGGTGACAATCTCACCGTGACCCTGTCTGTGGATGAGGGCAGCTTTGGCTCTCCAGCAAACGGCTCTGGTGTGACCGAGACCCTGGTCAATAGTTCCACCATCACGCTGGTCGGTTCTGCCACGGACATTGCCACCTATCTGGATACAGCCAGCAACATTCAGTACACAGGGGTTTCCAATGCCAGTGGCGATGATGTTGCCACCCTGACGATAACACCAAACGACGGTACCACCAATGGCACGGCGGCCACTGTCAACATTGATATTACTAACGTTAATGATGCGCCTGAAGGAACAGATAAAACAGTATCAATCAGAACAACCGGACAATATAGTTTTTCAGCAAGTGATTTTGGTTTTTCTGATGGCGATGTCGAAGATTCCCTAAACCGAGTTCAAATCAATATACAAAATATTGATAATGGTTCCTTATTACTCTCAAATACAGCTCTTAATGATGGCGATTTTATTGCTGTAAGTGATATCGGTAATCTTGTATATACTCCTTCAGGTACAGGAACAGACACTTTTACCTTTACCGTTGAGGATGACAGCAGCGCTAATTTATTGGACAGCTCGCCAAATACATTTACTTTAGTTGTTACTTCCCCTCCACCAGTTACTAGACCTTCCACCCCTGATCCTGTTCAGGAAACGGGTGATGACACTAATAATGCCATTACCGGTGACACTGCAAATGACAGTTTAAACGGAGGGGGAGGTGATGATAGCCTTTCTGGCCAGAGCGGCTCAGATCGATTGGATGGCGGCACAGGAAATGACACGATTGATGGCGGCGATGATGACGATACTCTTGGGGGAGGTGCTGGTGATGATTTTCTGGATGGCGGAAATGGGAATGATAGAGCCTTTGGTGGCGGAGAAGATATGGGGGCTGATACCATTATTGGCGGTACGGGGAATGATACAGTTGGTGGAGGAAATGGCAACGACAATATAAATGGCGGTGATGACGACGATACTGCATTTGGCGGAGCCGGTGATGATAACATTCAGGGTGACGGGGGCAATGACCTTCTTTTTAACGGCGAAGGCGATGATACTGTCTACGGTGGAGACGGTGACGACGAATTGTGGGCAGGAAGTGGCAATGATGATCTTGCAGGTGGGGCAGGAAGCGATACCTTTGTGTTTGGCGCTACCAGTGGCCATGACACGATAACCGATTTCAATACTGGAGATGATGTTTTAAATTTAAGCTTCAGCCCCGCGAATTTTTCCAGTTTAGCTGATGTTGTATCCGCCTCCATAGAGACTATACAAAATGGTGTGGCTGGGGTGTTGATCGATATTGGTGATGACAACAGTGTCTTTATCCAAAACCTTACGAAAGCTGGGTTAACTGCAGATATTATAATTATCTGATCCATGGACTACTATTGGCGAGTAAGAAACTTTAGCAATATAAGAGCGCCTTCTCATTGTAGTTTGGTGCTCAAACGCTTTGAAAAGTTGCCATACCCAATTTCTCACACGCAACTAACACGTAGATGTGTTCAGCTATGAGCTTTTATGCGCTGATATGATCCGTTATGACCTTCTATAGCCTGCTATGAATCTATATGCTCGCCTATGATCTATTCTTAATTAGGCCTCCGAAGGCAGAGGCCAGGGGTTCGAATCTCTTCGGGTGCGCCATTTCAAAATTTCCACTGCAAAAGTCTCCTAACACCTTGAAAGGTATAGTGGTTTTTGGGGTTCGAAATCCCTCATTTCGCTGGTATGCCAATCTCTCCTCAAAGGCCAGTTTCAGCACTGTTCTCTTATGGGTAAGGTCACCTTTTTCCCATATTTTATAGGGGCTTGTAAGAAACTGCATGGCGAGTTCGAACATTTCTTCAAAGCGGTACAGCGGTTTGTGTGTTTGAGAGGCTTTTTCAGCAAGAACCAGCTTCTCACGTTCCAGTTTATCAATGCGCTGTTCAAAGGCGCTGATGACGCGCGGCGTTGATGCATCGACAATCTTATCAAGCAAAGCTTCAACCTGCTTGTCTATTTCCAACATCTTTTTCTTTGCTGATTCTTGAACAGAAGCTGCCGCTTTTATTCTAAAGTCCCACGCTTGCTTGAGCATGGCCTTACCCATTGCAGCCAACTTTTGGCTTGGCTGAATATTAGCCAAGAGGACTTCAAAGGCTCCCTCTATATCATCGCGGCGTATGGACTTGCGGTAACTTTCGCAATCTTTGTTATAGCAAAGATAATAGGGATGCTGTTTGCCTGTCTTGCTTTTGGAGTAGCAAGAGGTCAGGGGCTTGTTACAGTCACCGCAGAGGACAAAGTTCCGCAGAGGGAAGTCATTGCGAATGTCAGCCCGTGCAGGTGCTCTTGCTTCATCCTTCAGGCGTTTTTGTATCTTCTCAAAGTCCTCTAGATCAATAAGGCGGTGATCATCATGGTGCCAGCCTTTTCTTAGCGCAATACCCCAAGGCTCGTGTCCTACATATCCGGCGTAAATGGGGCGGGTCAGAATATCTTTGACCCGCTGGTTACGAACTGTATTGCTCTTGTCTTTGGGGTATTCAGGAAAGGATTGCAGGAACCGCATTACCTCGGCCTGTGTTTCAAAGCGTCTGGACGCAAAACCCAGCAAGGCTTCTTCAACGATGCTGGCTAGGGGTTCATCCCTGACAAGGCAGTGACCGCCAATCCCCTTGATCTTGATATGCTTGTAGCCAACAGGCTTGGAGAAGGGCCAGTGACCATTCATCAGCCGCCCTCGCATGCGGTTATTGGTTTGTTCCTTATTCTTGAGACGCTGCCACTCAGCGTTTGAAGCTTGCATATTCTGATAGTGGCGACCATCCGCATCATCACGGAAGGTCATATTGGGGCTAACGAGGATACCGCCAGCCTCTGCGATAGCATCGCGCAGATTCCAGTATACACGAATATCACGGGCCAATCTTGACACGTCATCAATCAGGACAAGGTAGGGGCCTGTTTTCTTATTCTCTCTAAGAAACTGGATTACATCATCCATACCCTCGCGCTCTTGTTTGCTGCCAGTCACATCATCAATGAAGGTGCGAACAACCTTGCTTTGCAGGTAATTGGCATACTCACTACATTTTACATCCTGCGAGTTCAGGCCATCGCCTCGTGTCGTTTGAGACTTGTCACTGACACGCAGATATTTGATCGCAGGTATGCCTGTATAATCAGGTGCATCAAACGGGTTCATTCATGACCTCCTTTCGCTGCCTTGGTAAAGGTTCTTGTTGTTGTTTGATCCTTTGAATTTACCACATCAAGTGCTGGAATGTGGCGCTCAGAGTCGATTTTAGGGAGTTGTCCACAGGTGTTTTGTGTGGGGTTGATGCCAAAGGCGATATCAGCGAACCCCATCATGATATTGAACAGTATCTCGATGAGTTCATATTTCTGTTCAATCGGAGCGTCTGATTCTTCAAGGAAAGTGAGATAATAGTCATAGTCGATGACAGGCATGCGAGGATAACTGTCCGGTGCAGTGATGCCGTCCCTAAAATTCATATTACCAACACCATTACCCGCCGTATTCTCAGCCATCGTTTTACCTTCTATTTATCGTTTCGTGTTCGTTTCTCCTTCCCTTGAAAAGAACATGCCATGAATAAGAACAAAACATGAACAATATAACTTTTCAAGAGAAGGAAGTTTTTCATGCCAGTGTATGCGCCACCTTTATCGGGAGTGATCCGGTGTTCGTGAGGGCTGCTGCACAGGCTGATGTGCCTGTTCCTGCCGTGGGTGGACTTGTGCTGTGCTCCATTCCCTGTGCTGGCTCATGTCCTGCACAGGCGTTTGCTCCAAGGGAGCCTGATACTGCGCCTGACTATGACCTTGCTCTTGGGCTTTGGCGTTTTCACGATCTTGCGCCTTAAACCGCTTAATCGAGTCATAAGCCTGTTCAGTCAGGCGAGGTACCTTGAGCAAGTCTTTCTCATTCAGCGATCGGGTTTCGCGTGGCTTGCCTGTTGCCGGGTCTGTAAAGGTTTTCTGAAGTGTGGTGGTATAAAATACATTCCCCTGCTTACTGACATGCGGCCATACCTTTGTAGACACGGCCCCATCTCTGTGGACGGCAATAGGAGCTGATTTCGCTTGTGGTGCTGCCTGTGTTTGGTGCTGCGCTTGATTGACTTGTCCTTGTGGTGTCTGGTTTTCCATTTTGGTTTCCTTTCTATGATTGATGGGGGTTAACGTGATGGCCGGTTTGGTGTGCGTATGTGAGGGGGTGACATCTCGCGAGTGTCATTGTGCCGTTGGTATTGGTCCGGCGCGGCCCTTGCCAGATTTGCTGCATGTTGTTCTTGCAGCCAGTCATCCCGAAAGCGCTGATCATCAACCTGTTTGCCCGTTTCCTGCGGGGGCTTGAGATTGAGTTTAGGCTTATCTTTGCCGACCATGGTGGAACCGCGCCCGGTTTCTTCCCGGCGCTCGCTTTCGGACTTCTGCATATCGAGAAGTTGTACTTTGACGTAAGGATCACGGTTCATATCAAACTCTTGACGCACGTCAGGAAGGGTACCCTGTGATATCCATGGATCATTCGCCACATCATGTGCAGGGGATTGCTGTTCAAAGCGTTTATTGAACGCACTGTGGCTTGGGTGGGATGGGCGAATATCTGATTTCTGCTTGGTCATTAGTCTTCCCCCCTTTGGGCCGATTTCCGGCTATCTATGAAAGCAATCCATGGGCAATCAGGCGTGAGAGGGGCATCCACAAACCCACGTGAGCCAAGGTAAGTGCAGCGCGTGTAACTGCGATAACTGAACATATCGGTATACGGGCCGCGATATTCGTAGGAGAACAATAGATGAGGCCCGATAGGGCTTGCGAAGAAGGCAATTACCAGTAGAAGAGGCCAGCGTCGGAATATCTGGCCGATCCAGTTTGTTAGGCGTGATAACCTATAGAGCGTTGTTCGCTTCATGATGTTTCTCCTGATGGTGTGTGATTGCTGGAACCTCGGATGAGTCTTTTAAACATGCGTATGGGCAAGCTTCCGCCGGGATGCGGCAGGCGCAGTTTGACGCGCTCGATATAGGGCTTGCCCCATAGAGGATTGACATCGATCATGGTTCTATAGGGTGCAATTTGAGAGATAGGTGGGGTATCAACCTTTACAGGCTTATTCTGGCGAATAATCAAAAAGCCTTTTTTAGCGCGTCTGGTTTGATCTGCGGTTGAGAGCGCCATACCGTCTTCTTTGAAATCGGCACCATCAACACTGAAAAAGCCTTTTTTGCTCCTGCTATTATTGCCTTCGACAACAATGGACCGTGTACCAAGAATTTTCTCAATCAGGTCTAACGTGTCCGGTTCCCGGTTGCCGGGTAAGATCAATTTGATTTCGGTCTCTGACAAAAGGGTGTTGAGACAATCTTTGCCGTAAGTCGCAATGAAAGCACCAAAGGATTGGAAAATGATAAATATACGCAGGCCATACCCACCACACCAAGTGAGCAAAGACTGCAAATTGCCAATGCGGTAGTTCGTGGCCTCATCTGCAAACCAATATATGGGGCGCTGTTTATTAGGGTGCTCTTTGACTTCGGTTTGGAAACACCACTGCAACAGTTCTGCAATTTTGCCTTGCTCTGTGGGGCTGGCTGAATCCAAAACCACACAGGCGTTAATGGCTTTTGCAGGAGGGGTGTTGAAACTGAAAATGCCTGTAATTTTTTCGACTATTTTTTTGAAAAAGCCAATGTCATCCTGACCATCGTCTGTATCTATTGGTCCCTTCATGTCTGAAAAACTGAAGCTGGTTTTTGACAGGCACTTATAGGCATGGGTCGTTCGGTTGTAGGGTTTTAAAGATTTGGTTGCTCCGGCGAGGAAACTGCCCGATGTTTTTTTGTCCGGTTCCTTGAGCAGATCAGCAATCTTTGTTGCCCATTTCCGGCAATCGAGAATGAAGTTTTCTACATCCTCAGGGGTGTGGCTTTGCAGTGGTAACCAGTTTTCTATCGGCATTGCAGACAGGTAGGTTGGAGAACCGTCTGGGTTCGTTTCGGCCCCGATTAGTTGTCCGGCTATATCCAAGGCTACATCCAGAAACTGTCTGCGGTCGGATAACAGGTCCAGCACCTCACCCAGATTGGCACGTTTACCTTTACACAGGACACATACGAGTATGGCGAATTGGATCAGGTCCCGTGAACCATCGCGCCAATATTCATCACCATCACCTTTATTGCCTTTGGGGTCCGGGTACAGTTGCTGGCTGAACTCTGAAAGCTTTTCTCTGAGTTTCAAGGTGCCGCCGGGTCTTTCAAAGCAGCGAAAGATAGTGTTTTCAACGGGGTTATAGTAAGCTGTCTCACCGATGATGTCAGGAAACATATTGCCGATATTGATAGCGTGTAATTCTTCTCCGCGTTCTTCCAGAACCCGCTTAACGATGCAGACGAGTTCCCCCTT
>JBNKGK010000202.1:0-6514 GCA_050289785.1 Kordiimonas sp. | reverse complement strand
AGATAAACAGGATATTTGTGGTATCCACTTGCAGGAATTCCTGCTGCGGATGCTTGCGGCCACCTTGTGGTGGTACGCTTGCCACTGTGCCTTCCATGATCTTCAACAGGGCCTGTTGAACGCCTTCACCAGACACATCGCGCGTGATGGAAGGGTTATCAGACTTACGGCTGATTTTATCCACCTCATCGATGTACACAATGCCTCTTTGGGCACGCTCAACATTATAGTCCGCTGCCTGAAGAAGTTTCAGGATGATATTTTCAACATCTTCACCCACATAGCCAGCTTCGGTTAATGTTGTTGCATCCGCCATGGTGAACGGCACATCAAGAATACGAGCCAATGTTTGCGCCAAAAGCGTTTTACCGCACCCTGTTGGCCCAATAAGCAAAATGTTGGATTTTGCAAGCTCAACAGAATCAGAGCCATTGTTACTGGAATGGTTTAAACGCTTATAATGGTTATGCACGGCAACGGACAGGACCTTCTTCGCGTCCCCCTGCCCTATGACATAATCGTTCAATACTTCCAGTATATGCTGCGGTGTTGGTACGCCATCGCCACCTTTGGCTATCGCACTTTTGCTTTCTTCTTTAATGATATCATTACACAATTCTACGCACTCATCGCAGATAAAGACCGTAGGCCCTGCAATAAGTTTCCGAACCTCATGTTGGCTTTTGCCACAGAAGGAACAATAGAGTGTGTTTTTCGAATCGCTGTTACTCAAAGTCTTCACCGCTTTTAACTTGTGCTTCTTGGCCTATGGTAGACCGTTTAAAAAGAAGCGTACAATAAAAATCTTTACTCACAGGTTAACAAAAACCTCTTTATGACGAAGCTTCGTCCCGTGATGTGTAAACTTGGTCAATCAGACCGAATTTCTTAGCTTCTTCAGCATTCATGAAATTATCACGGTCCATTGCAGCTTCCACTGTCGCCAGCTTTTGACCGGTATGTTTCACATAGATATCATTAAGCCTTTGGCGCAGCTTAAGAATTTCACGAGCCTGAATCTCAATATCGGCGGCCTGCCCTCTTGCTCCACCAGACGGCTGGTGAATCATAATCCGAGCATTTGGCAGCGCATAACGCATACCGGGCTCCCCAGCTGTTAAAAGCAGAGAGCCCATAGAACAAGCCTGCCCAATACAAATTGTTGCAACTTTCGGCTTGATATATTGCATCGTATCATACATTGCGAGGCCACTTGTCACCACACCACCAGGGGAGTTGATATAAAATGATATATCTTTGGTGGGGTTCTCTGCTTCCAGAAACAGAAGCTGAGCAACAATAAGGCTGGAAACATGATCATTCACTTCCCCGGTAAGAAAGATGATCCTTTCTTTCAGCAGGCGGGAATAAATGTCGTATGAGCGTTCGCCACGGTTTGTCTGCTCAACAACCATTGGCACCAAGGTGCTCGCATAAGTTTCCATGATATCCTTCATTTAGCACTCCAGATGTGTCAAGCCGCTCTCGCGGCATCAAATATATATGTCTGCTAGTTTCTTCCTAATTAGCTGTAGCAAATAAGATGAAAGCTGAGCAAGGAAATAGACCCACTAAAAAAGTAAAATAGGTAGATTTTTGTTTATTTAAAGTAGGGAAGACGCCAAATGATAAAAAAAGGGGCCAACAGGCCCCTTTTGCAAAATCAGTGTAACTTTTTTTAGCTATCAGATTTCTTGGTAGCTGCTTTCTTTTTAGGTGCTGCTTTTTTGGTTTCTTTTTTTTCAGCAGGAGCTGCAGCTTCCTTCTTGGCCGCAGGCTTTTTCTTGGCTGGCGCCTTTTTCTTCGGTGCAGCCTTTGCCTTCTTGGCCTGAGCAGGATTTGCTTCTTCTTCATCAATAGCACGCACAGCAGCTTCCAGCTCTTCACGAGAAACAGTTTTGTCTGTCAACTCCGCGCTTTCCAGAACAAAATCAACAACCTTTTCCTCAAAGATTGGGGCCCGCAACTGCGCGCGAGCGTCTTCGTTTTGCTGGAAGTACTGGAATACCTGAGCTTCCTGACCTGGGTAACGGCGCGCTTCTTCAATGATGCGACGATTTACCTCTTCCTGAGAAACCTGAATGCTATTTTTCACGCCGATTTCAGAGAGAAGCAGCCCCAGACGCACACGACGTTCCGCGATAGAACGGAATTCAGCGGCTTCAGTTTCGTCTTCTGGTGCATCCTTACCTTCAAAGTCTTCAGGTTTAGCTTCACCAGACGTGATAGCGTCACGCTTCAACTGCTCCCAAATCTGAGCAAACTCCATGGCCACCATGCCAGCTGGCACCGCAAAATCATAAGATTCGGCAAGCGCATCCAAAAGCTTACGCTTCAGGAAAGCCCGTGCGAGATTGTTATTATCAGCCTCAATCTGACCTTTTACTGCCTCTTTAAGGGCATCCAGATCATCAAGGCCCAGGTTCTTGGCAAGATCATCATCAAGTTTTGCTTCGGCAGGCTTGCGCACTTCTTTGACCGAAACCTTAAATTCAGCTTCCTTACCTGCCAGTTCTGATGACTGATACTCTTCAGGGAAAGTCACAGTAACAACTTTGTCTTCACCAGCCTTGGAGCCAATTAACTGCTCTTCAAAGCCAGGAATGAACATAGCAGAACCAAGTTCAAGCTGGAAGTCTTCGCCCTTACCACCATCAAACTCTACGCCGTCAACACTGCCAACATAATCAATCAACACAGCATCGCCTTCACCCGCTTTTGCGGTTTTGGCGGCTTTTTTGAAGCTTTTCTGTTGTGATGCGATTCGCTCGAGTGCTTCTGTAATTTCCTTATCTGTAATGTCAGCAACCCAACGCTCCAGAGCAGGCGCTTTAAAGTCTTCGACGCTCACTTCAGGAAGAATTTCAACCTTGAGAGTGTATTCTAGGTCTTTGCCGTCCTCATAGTCACCCATGTCTACTTCAGGGCGAACAGCAGGGCGGATACCTTTGTCTTCAAAAACTTTTGCAGATGTTTCCTGCATGGTCTCAGACAGCACCTGCCCTTTCGCGCGCTCACCATGCATCTTTTTCAGCAAGGAAATGGGAGCTTTACCTGGGCGAAAGCCTTTAATACGCGCATTGGCGCGGAAGTCTTGCAAAATGGTGTCCAGGCGGTCATCCAGCTCTTTCGCGGCGACAACAACTTTATATTCCCGAACCAAACCTTCGTTCAGCAGTTCTTCGATCTGCATGGGTCTCTAACTCTCTTTTAATTTGTTTACCCTGTCATCAAGGCCAGAAAAGCCCTGAAACCCCATGGTGCGGGCGGAGGGACTTGAACCCCCACGTCCGAAGACACCAGAACCTAAATCTGGCGCGTCTACCAATTTCGCCACGCCCGCGCACCTGCGGTATTTTCACTTTAACCCACGGCTTCCGCGGACCAGAGCATACACCTAAGCCTGTGATGCATAACAAAACCATGCATCTTTTTGGCAATAATTCTGGCGCTTATAGCAGGAGCGCGCTGTAGTACAAGTCTTTTTGTAACATCCAGCTACTTTATTTGCCTATGGCAGTGCTGCTGGTATCTCATTAATAAGATCAGACGCGATCAAGCCCCTACCTGCGCTCATGGCACACTCCCCGTGGATCCAAACAGCGGCTGAAGCAGCTTCAAAATCAGGCATACCCTGTGCGACAAGGCCCGCAATAAGACCTGCAAGCACATCCCCTGTTCCGCCGCAGGAAAGCCACGATGGTGCATTTGCAGCAATAGAGACTCTACCATCAGGGGCCGCCACGGTAGTGGAGACACCCTTTAGAACAATAGTGGAATTTGCCAGTTTTGCAGCTTGGCGGACTGCATTAACCCGGTCGATATCCGGCGGGATTGACGGAAACAAACGAACAAACTCACCTTCATGAGGGGTGAGAATAAAACTGCTTCCTGGAGCGCCTGTTAGAATTTCAAGCCTACCTATCAGGCTTGTCAAAGCATCAGCATCCAGAATGATGGACCTGTTCTTTGCAGCAACATCCTGAACCAACTCAGCCGTTTTCTCCCCAACACCTGCACCTGGCCCAATCAATATGGTGCCTATACGGGCATCAGCCATTATGCCAAGAAACCCAAAAGAAGAATCAAATTTCCTGACCATAATATCTGTCAGAGCCGATGCCTGAATTGGGTATGTTTCAGTAGGTGCAGCCAGTGTCACAAGCCCGGCCCCTACCCTGAGGCCCGCCATTGAGGCCAGGCGGCAAGCTCCCAGTGTTGGCTCCCGCCCGCCCAAAACTAGTAAATGACCTCGTTGATATTTATGAGTCTGTGGACCGGGGTAAGGGAACAGATGTCCCCACAAAGAAGGTGCGTTCGCATAAAATTCAGGCTGTATCGCATCGAGTACAGCATCTGATATGCCAATATCCGCTACATGGATATGCTCTGTTCCTCCACTGATAAACCGACCCGGGGCTATCTGATGTGCAATCTTACGCTTGAAGAAGGTTATTGTTACGTCCGCCTGAAAACAAACGCCTCCATCTACAGGCTGGCCTGTATTTGCATTCAGGCCACTTGGGATATCAACAGCGAACCGAACAACATCCAGCTCATTTACAGCCTCCACGAGGGAAGCAATATCTCCATCTAATGCTTTGTTCAGGCCTGTACCAAACAGGGAATCAACAACGGCAGCAACGCCGCTTAAAGCTGTTGGGTCTACTGGATCAATAGCACCCTGCCACAGATCGGCTGCCTCAGCGGCATCACCTTTAAGCTCAGAAGGTTCACAGGAAAGCATTACTCTCACTGGATAACCGGCCTGGTCGAGTATGCTGGCAGCTACAAAACCGTCACCACCGTTATTGCCCGGGCCACAAAGAAACAATATCTCTCCACCAGCCTCAAGAGGTGTGCCAAGGTATTCCTCTATGATATCAGCAACAGATTCGCCAGCAGTCCTCATCAGGGCAAAGCTGGGAACCCCGCCTTCGATTGTCAGAGAATCTGCAGTCCGTGATTCCTCTGATGTCAGCAATACATGACCATTTATAGCAGCTTGCACCACTTTCCCCTTCAACACAGACTCGGAAAGACTCGGAAGCAGTGTAACAAAAGAATACACTTCCGGAAGAGGCTTTAGTTAAAAAACAGAGGAAAATATTGCGAAAAAGGTTCAGGCTGGGGCGAGTGACCGGATTCGAACCGGCGACATCCAGTACCACAAACTGGCGCTCTAACCAACTGAGCTACACCCGCCATCACCTGACTGGGCGACTGTTTATGCATAACCCTGGGCGCCGTCAAGATAGATATTGAAACTTTTACACTATATCTTTCAGTTATTCCAATATTTACGCTGATCAGCGGGAAGGCATCTGCACATTTTTTAATCACACTCAAGTACAAAGATCATGCAATTTTGCCCATTTATTTTCCAACCACATTGGTTTATATGGCTTTCATCATATTGGCATAAGATATGCTTGACCTGCAGCCGCAACCCTCAGGAATGGTAAGAAAACATGAAAAAAATTGAAGCCATTATTAAGCCGTTTAAGCTTGATGAAGTGAAGGAAGCCCTTCATGAAGTTGGCATATCCGGTATTACAGTGACAGAAGCTAAGGGGTTCGGCCGCCAAAAAGGTCATACCGAACTGTATCGCGGCGCAGAATATGTGGTTGATTTTGTGCCCAAAGTGAAGATCGAAGTTGTCATTGATACACCTCAGGCTGAGAAGGCCGTTGAGGCAATCAGAAATGCAGCTCATACAGGACGCATTGGTGACGGGAAAATATTTGTCAGCACCGTAGAAGATGCTATTCGTATCCGCACTGGGGAAACAGGTAAGGACGCGATTTAATATACTGTTGATCCGTATGAATTTCGATCGACCAATAAATTCAGTAACATAAACTTTGTCTCAAAAGGGAACTATTATGTCTAAGTATAAAGATCTGACGCCAGAAACATTCCTGGCACTTGTTGAAGAAACAAAAGCGGAGTGGATTGACCTGCGTTTTACTGACCCTAAGGGTAAATGGCAGCACCTCACAATGTGTGCAGACATAGTTGACGAAGATGCCCTGTCTGATGGTTTCATGTTTGATGGTTCTTCTATCTCTGGCTGGAAAGCTATTAACGAATCTGACATGGTTCTGGTTCCTGACCTAAGTGCTGTTACACTGGATCCTTTCACTGCCGATTCTACGCTCGTTATTTTCTGTGACATTGCAGAGCCTAACACTGGCCAGCCTTACGAGCGTGACCCACGTTCCATCGCGAAAAAAGCTGAAGAGTATCTGAAGTTTTCTGGCATTGGTGATACAGCTTTCTTTGGTCCTGAGCCTGAGTTCTTCGTATTTGACGATGTGAAATTCAGCAACGGTTATCGTGGTGCAATGTATCAAATCGACGACGTTGAAGGCCCATACAACTCTGATAAAGCTTTCGAAGAAGGCAACTATGCTCACCGTCCCCGTGTTAAAGGCGGTTACTTCCCTGTTGCACCAGTTGATAGCTGTGTAGACCTGCGTGGCGAGATGGTTAAAGCTGCCAGAGAAATGG
>JBNKGK010000201.1:0-6565 GCA_050289785.1 Kordiimonas sp. | reverse complement strand
CGGTGGAGAATGCTGGCGCGGCTCGGGTAAAGGGTGTTGAGGTCGAGATTCTTGCCATTCGGTTCACCGGTTTTAGGCTTGATGCAGCTGTTGGGTATATGGATGCCGAATATACCGAGTTTGACACCATCGATATTGCGAATCTCGGCCTGGGGCTCCAGGACCTTGCGGGCAAGAAACTTGCCCAGGCTCCTAAATGGAAGGTTCATGTTGGCGGGCAATATGACGTCTCGCTGGGGGCTGGTGCAGGCATGTTATCGGCCAGGCTAGATGTCAATTGGGTCGGTGAAAAATATTCACGAGCCTTCAATGTGGCAGCGACTGATCTGGTGCCGTCTTATTCCAGAACCAACGCACATATCAGTTGGACCAGTGAGGATGATCATTGGCGCGCTGAGCTTTATGTTTCGAACATTGAGAATGATAATGATCTCGTGAATCAGCAGATTGGCGGCGCACTGTATGGGCTTGCTTTGACTGGGATCTATCTGCCGCCTCGTACATACGGGCTAAGGCTCGGGTATCAGTTCTGATATGGCCTCATGAGTCAGGCTGGGAATTATCAGCCCGTTGGGTTCCTTTCGAGGGACCCGGTTGTAGGGTTTGAGAAGAGAGGATTACCGGTTCGGCAACGGCAACGGCAACAGAAAGAGTGTCTATATGAATATCCAATCCGACATAAAAGGTGATATTATGATCTATAGTCTGTCTCCAGCAGGTGACTTGACTGTGGCTCTGCACACAAATGTGCGCAATCCATGATACAGGAGGCGGACCTGCCTCAACAAAAATTCCACAGACAGAAATGCCTCAATAACAAAAGGCCATCATATCTAGGCATTGCTAGTTCTAAATAGATTGCAAGCTCTGTATGCAGGGCTTGTTTTTTGTTTCTGCAAGTTCACTCCGGCACTGCCACAATAAACCGCACGGGGCTTTCGGGGCCCCCGGCGACCACTGTGTTTTTGCCTGCATGTAATTTTGCTGTGGCTTCGATGCCATATTTGCTGAGCTTTTCACCATTTACAATGGTGCCAGCGGGGCTGCCCAGGTCACGCACCAGAAGGCGGCCCTCTCGTTTGATAATTTCAAAATGATTTTCTGTTAGCTCGGTTTCAGCGGGTAGGGGCAGCCGCAGGTGAGTGCTATCCACCTGCGCCATGCCTTCGATGGCCTTCATTTTGCCAACAATGAAGGGAAACTCCTTCAATTCCACGAAGGTCAGCAGCTTGCTAGCCACAGTGCGGGAGCTGCCTTCCAGGATCGGGAATTTGCTTTTGAAATGAACCTGCTTCTTGGCTGTATCTGCTTGCTTGGTGGCTGCTGAATAGCTGCTACGTAGCCGAGCAGCCAGTGTGTTCACCACATGGCGCACCAATGGGTCCGCAAAGCTTTTCCTGAAAGCGAGGGCGTCAATGAACAAGGCTTTGGTAAGGCGGGAGGCCTTGGCTGTTACGCTGTGGTTGGTGTTTTCAATGACGCTGACCTCACCCAGCAGCTCGCCGCCGTTTAGGGTGGCAATGTGATGGGCTTCTTCCCCCTCCATGCGCCAGATATCCACCTGGCCTTCCAGCAGCATGTAAACACCTTCGCCCCGAGCTCCTTGCTGGTAAATGGTGTCACCAGCCTCGAAAGAGACGGTCTTACCGGGTGACGCTTCAGTCTGTGTCATAGATATGTGCCCCACCCCCCTTAGTTTATGTAGTGACTGTAGCTCTTTTTCCTTACTCGGACAATCATTGTCATACCCAGTTAATAATCACTTGCATATGCAAAAATGGGGTGCTAATAGCGTAACTAATTTTGCAAGTCATTATTATTTAGAGGTCTTGAATTATGAATATTCGTCTTTCTTCCACCGCAGCATTGGGCGCGTTGATGGTTGGGGCTGGCACGGCAGCCTATGCTGAAAATGATGCCGCTGTGGAATATGTTGATGTTGTGGTTGAACGTATTCAGGTGATTGGCAAAAGCACTGAGCGGGCAAAAATCCCGGGTGCGGCGACACGCTTGAACACGGAAGATCTGGATAATCTGAAGTATCAGGATATTTTGCGCACGCTTCGGGTTGTTCCCGGTGTCAACATTCAGGAAGAAGATGGGTACGGCCTTCGCCCCAATATTGGCCTGCGCGGCAGTGGGGTAGAGCGCTCTTCAAAAATTACCCTGATGGAAGATGGCGTATTGATTGCGCCAGCCTCATATGCTGCCCCTTCTGCTTATTATTTCCCCACAGCAGCCAGAATGGAAGCCGTAGAGGTGCGTAAAGGCTCTGCTGCTGTTAAGTTTGGCCCGCGATCTGTTGGCGGTGCGCTGAATTTGGTGAGCCGTTCCATTCCTGAAGAAGTGGGTGGTTTTGCTGATGTTCGCCTTGGCTCGGATGATCTGCTCACGCTGCATGGTTCTGTCGGTGGCTCTGGCAAATATGTTTCTGCCATGGTGGAATATTATAAATCTGAAAATGATGGTTTCAAACAGTTGCCAGGCGGCGGTGATACAGGCTTTGATATTGAAGATGTGCTTGGTAAAATCCGTGTTCAGACAGATGAGGATGCTGCAATCCAGCAATCGCTGGAGCTGAAACTTTCCAAAACAGATAGTGACTCGAATGAGACATATCTGGGCCTGAGCGATGATGATTTCGCTGCAAACCCTTATCAGCGTTATGCTGCCAGTGCACTGGATAATATCGATACAGAACATGATCAAATTCAATTAACTCACCGGATTGCTTTTGGTGATGTTGAAGTGGTGACAACAGCTTATAGAAACCAGTTTGAGCGGGATTGGTTCAAATTCAATAATGTGAATGTGGCAGCACCGGATGAAGCGACAGAGTTTGCTTGGCTGCGCGGCGATGAGGATAGCCCAGAAGGTGCTATTCGCCTGCGCCATAACGCACGTTCTTATGAAGCCAAAGGCATTCAAACGCTGGTAGCTATGCCTTTCCAGACTGGCTCCATCGAGCATGATCTGGAATTTTCCATCCGCTACCACGAAGATTATGAAGACCGCCTGCAATATAATGAACTATACACCATGACAGATGGTGCCTTAGTTTTCTCTTCCGAGACAGAAATTGGCTCAGCCGGTAACAGGCTGGTAAGTGCCAATGCTTGGGCTTTCTTCATGCAGGATACGATCACTGCCGGGAAATGGACCATTGTTCCCGGTGTGCGCTATGAAGTGATCGAGTTGGATCGCTCTGACTGGGCTTCGGGTGATGCTGATCGTACAGGCACAGAAAACGTCCGTGACACAGTGAAGGTGAATGCTTTTATCCCCGGCCTTGGGGTTTCTTATGCCATGACGGATAACCTCACCCTCACAGGGGGCGTGTTTAAAGGCTTTAACCCTCCAGGAGCGGGCAATCCGGATGCAGAAGAGGAAACCAGCCTGAATGTGGAGTTGGGCGCTATCTTTGACCAGAATGGTTTCTATGCGGAAGGTATGGTTTTCTATTCTGATTATCAAAACATCCTTGGTACTTGTACAGCGGCTGTGGCCTGCACTGGGGCCAGCATTGGTGATCAGTTCAACGGTGGTGAAGCCCGCATTTGGGGACTTGAGCTGCTCGCTGGTTACACCGCAGCGCTGGCAAGTGGCTGGGAAATGCCCCTCAGCCTGAACTATACCTACACAGATGCAGAATTCAGCACGGATTTCGATGATAGCTTTTGGGGTGATGTCAGCGAGGGAGATGCTTTCCCATACCTCTCCAAACATCAACTGACAGCAAGCATTGGTGTGGCGAGTGAGACATTTGATGCCATGCTGCAGGCTAACTATGTTTCTGCGTCACGCACAAATGCGGGTACAGGCGCTATTCCTGCGGATGAAAAGGTTGATGGTCGCATCGTTCTGGATGCCTCCACGCATTACCGCGTGATGGATAATGTTGAGCTGTTTGCCACTGTGCAAAACTTGCTGGACGAAACATATTCTGTGGCCCGTCGTCCAATTGGCCTGCGCCCCGGTAAGCCCCGCACGGTTATTGGCGGTGTGAAGCTAACCTTCTAAAACCTGCATTATAGTAATTCTGATAAGGGCCTCCTTTGTTGAGGCCCTTTTGCTATGCCTGCATGGCGTTTTTGCAGCGTTTTAGTGCGTTCATGAACATTTCTTCAGTAAGGCGACCAGTGTTTACATTATAGCGTGAGCAGTGATAGCTATCCACCAGCACCAAGCCGCCCGGTAGCTGGTGCACGGCCTCATGTGCAAAAGGGTGAGCTGAGAGCTTCAGGCCAAAGGTGCGGATAGTGCTGTCATGGGCAATTTTACCCAGTGCCAGTAACACTTTCAGGTTTGGAAGCGCGGCTAATCGGGCCTGCAAAAAGGGGCGACAGGCATTGATTTCCGGGCCTGTTGGTTTGTTTTGCGGAGGGACACAGCGAACAGCATTGGTGATCATCACTTTGGTGAGATCAAAGCCATCATCGGCCCGTCTGTCATAAGTACCTGTAGACCAGCCCATATCCGCCAGGCATTTGTACAGGAGGTCTCCCGCATAATCGCCTGTAAATGGCCTGCCTGTTTGGTTTGCTCCCTTCAGGCCGGGGGCAAGGCCCACAACGACCAGTTCCGCACTTTCAGGGCCAAAGCTTGGTACGGCGCCATTAAAAAAGCTTGGGTATAGGGATTGGTTTTCAGTGCGAAATTCTACCAGGCGAGGGCAGAGTGGGCAATTGGCATCTGGTTCAGGCATGACTTGAGGCTGAGGCATAAAAATCCCGTCTAGCTAAAGTGTAATATAGCAGTTCAGAGAGGATATATGCCAAATGGTGGCCATTTAGGCCACCCTTATTGTTTTAAAGCACCGCCCCTGGTTCAAGCTGATCTTCAAAGCCAGCATCAGAAGGCGAGGTTGCTTTCCGCAGGCCACCTTTGCGGCCCACAATGCCGCGTAGCTCGGTCAGGTCAACAAACTGGTCAGCCTGACGGCGCAGTTCATCAGCGATCATGGAAGGCTGTGTGGCGTTGGAACTGATGACAGTTACCCGCACACCACGACGCTGAACGGCTTCCAGCAGCCGACGGAAGTCTCCATCACCGGAGAACAGTACGATATGATCAATGGAATCACAGATATTCAGCATGTCAACGGCAATCTCGATATCCATATTGCCTTTGATCTTGCGTCTGCCATGCTCGTCAGTGAATTCTTTTACTGGCTTTGTCACTAGGGTAAAGCCATTGTAATCCAGCCAGTCAATCAAAGGGCGTAGGGGAGAATATTCCTGATCCTCAAGGATGGCGGTATAATAAAAGGCACGAGTCAGACGGCTTTGTTTGGCAAAATGGGCTCTAAGGTTTTTATAGTCTATCTCCATATCCAGTGCGCGGGCTGTAGCATATAAATTCGCACCGTCGATGAAGAGCGCCAAGCGTTCTTCCGGGTAGAAAATCATTTTAAAGTCCAATCATGTAGCAATATATTTTAAAATAGTAGTTTTATACTGTACTGGGCTTAGAGGAATTATGGCTCTGTCCACCTTAAATATTGGTAAATAAAAACTGCAAAGTCCAGTAATTAGGAAGATTAGTCAGGTAGATGGCAAAGAAAATGAACGCGGCAGGGCATACTGTTTTATTGGCTATGGGAGGGAATTTACCTTCCGTCTCGGGGAGCGGGGCGCTTGAAACACAGCGCCAAGCTGTGCAGGAAATGGAGCGAGTAGAGATAAATATTACAGCAATTTCAAATGTTTATCAGACAAAGCCTTATCCTCCGTCCGGCCAGCCAGACTTTATTAATGTGGTGCTTCAAGCACAAACATGGTTAACGCCGTATCAGGTTTTGAAGCGATGCTTGGCCATTGAAAAAAGATTAGGCAGAAAGAGGGAGGAGAGATGGAGTGCCCGCACTCTCGATATTGATGTGATTGCCTATGATGACCTTGTGCTACCTGATAGGGAGGCTTGGTGGGCTGTTGTGAACCATGAAGACCCTACCTTTCTGGTAGAAAAACTGATGCTACCGCACCCCAGAGCGCATTTCAGGGGGTTTGTTCTTGTCCCTCTTTGTGATTTGGCATCGGAGTGGGTGCACCCCATTTTGCAGAAAACAGCAAAGGAACTGATGGAAGAGCAAAAGGCACGGGGCAATTTGACAGGAATTACTCGCCTGAACGAGCAACTCGTGCCTTTACATCAGCAGGCGAGGCCTGTATAAGCGGGCGATTGAGCGGCGTATATGCCGCGATGGAATTAGCTTGGAGAAAAAAGCATGGCTCGCGTTACCGTTGAGGATTGCGTAGATAAGGTTACCAACCGTTTTGACCTGGTGCTGGCTGCTGCACAGCGTGCCCGTCAGATTTCATCAGGTGCGCCGCTGACCATTGATCGGGATAATGATAAAAATCCGGTTGTGGCTCTGCGTGAAATTGCTGATGAAACTGTAAAACCTGATGATTTGATAGAAGCTGTGGTGCAAGGCCTGCGTACAGTTGTTGAATCAGATGAGCCGGAAGAAGTTGATCTCTCCATCCTCATGGCAGGTATGGAAGAAACAGAAAAACCTGCAGAATAAGCAGTTTGACAGTTTTACAAAAACCCGGCTTTGATG
>JBNKGK010000200.1:0-6569 GCA_050289785.1 Kordiimonas sp. | reverse complement strand
GGTATACCGCAAACCGCCTGTCAGCTTTAGTGAGTCCGTAAAGCGCCAAGAAACCTCAGCGTAAGCCGCCAGTTCTTCAGCAAAGAATGTTGTGAACTGGTTTCCTAAATCATAGTTACCTGCAAGCGTATTCTGAGCAAGCCCCGTGATATTTAGATCGTCCAGAAAGCTATCCAGAGTGACAAGACCATTAGGAATCGGCGTGCTTTTATCTTGCTTCAGATAGAAACCACCAACAACCCATTGCAGAGGAGAGTCATTATCAGAAATAAGCCTCAGTTCCTGCATTTTGGTCTCTACCGCCTCAAACTGATGATATCCAATCGGTAAAATATCCCCAAGAACCTGATCCAAGCCTAGCATAAACCGCTGATCCATATTGGAAAGCGTACTCACTGATATGAGGTTAGCACCACCGAAATCATATTCCATTGTCAGATTATACTGAGTAGTGTCCACCCATGTCGCATCCTGCCAAAGTGAATTCCGTGTTCGTTTGCCAAGTGATGGATCAACCAAAGACAAATCATCAACGGTGCTTTCATCTTTCATAATTTTCAACGTCGCACTAAATAGTTCTGAAGGCTCCCAGCGCAGAGCTCCTCTTACGCCCCAATCTTCACTAGCGTCAGAGTTTTCTATACCAACACCTACATTATCCACATAGCCTTCTTCATTTCGGTAATAACCAACCAGCCTAAGAGCCAATTTCTCATCCGCCAAAGGTATATTAACCATCGCATTGTAACGCTGGCGGAATGAGTCATCCCCAGTCAAACCAAAGTCTACTTTTGCTGAGGCATCAAACCCACTCAAATCCGGCTTCTTTGTTATAATACGGACAGCACCCCCCATGGAACTAGAACCGAATAATGTACCCTGAGGGCCCCTTAAAACCTCCACCCGTTCAATATCATACAGCCTGATATCAGGGGTCACAATACCCAGCGCGGTAACAGGTACATCATCTACATATACAGATACCGTCTTGTTAGCATTGCCAGAATAAGTCGTGCTGGGTTGCAAGCCTCGAATGGTAAATTTTCCATAATGCTTAGCATTCTCTGTTAACACTACACCCGGCAAACTCCGCGCAAAATCGGCAAAGTTTTCAATCCCCTGCCGTTCAATAGCAGCCGTACCCAAAGCAGAAACAGCCAGCCCCACATCCTGCAAACTTTCAGCCCGGCGGGTCGCCGTTACAATAATTTCTTCGAGCACAAAGGCGGGTTCCCCTGCATCTGCTTCTGACCCTTGAGCTTGATAAGCGCCAGCGTCCTTCAGCTCCGCTTTGCTGATGGTAAAGGCACCATTTTCGCGTTGTTCTGCTTTCAGGCCACTGCCTTCAAGAAGCTGCCTCAGCGCTTCAACTGGCATCAGATCACCCGTGACAGCACCAGACATTTTACCGCGTGTGAGATTGGTGGGCGCAACCACCATGATATCTGTCTGGCGGGAAAATTCAGCCAGCGCTGCCGCTAGCGGCTGTTCCGTGATCTGCACAGCAGCGGTTTTATCGCCCTCCACTGCCAGGCTTGAGGTGGTTACTATCAGCGCAAGCGCAGAGGCCCCCCATAAATGTTTTAAACCTGAATTCATTTTCTTCATTGTCATACCTCCCAAACATGGCCTTTCCTGTCAGGCCAAAACACTTCACATTGGTAGTCCTTCCTGAACCACCCGTTTGCAGAGATATGACAATCCTGCTTCTTCAATCGCTACGCTTCTCGTTCATTTTTTCGAAAAAAAATTAAAACTACTTTAAAATCAGCCTGTTGCATTATGCTTTTGGCCGCAACATAACTTTGCCTGAAGCGCCTTTTTCCACCTCCAGAGGCAATGACCAGGTGATGGTCTCAAGCAGCTCATCAATTTCACCAGAACGGAAAGAAGCCGTAAACTGCAACGCCCCCAGGCTTTCATCCGCCAGCACAATATCCCCGGCATAATAACGGTTCAAATCCGCCACCACGTCACGCAGATAGGCATCGATATAAACATGCCTGCCTTCCCGCCACGGTGCGAAATCACCATTTTTCAGGGCCATAACAGGCATTAACGAACCGGCGGCAGGGGCCAGCACTTGCTGCCCGGCGGACAACACAGCCTTGCCTTCACCAGCACCCGCAGGCTCGTTCATAATTTCCACACGGCCTTCCGCCACCGCAACGCGTACGGCATCCACCCCTTTATGCACATCAAAACTGGTGCCAAGCACGCGGATGGCGGCATCACCCGCCTGAACGATGAAGGGCTCACCAGCCGCTTTCTCCACCTCAAACATGGCTTCCCCATAAGCCAGTTTAATCAGTCGTTCCCCCCCAGAAAAATCATAACTGAGGGCAGACCCCGCCCCAAGGGTGACAATGCTGCCATCCGGCAGGCTGGCCGTTCGAACCTCCCCCACCTCAGTGGTTAAAAATTCTTCTGTCTGCCAGAAGCGCAGGCTGCCACCGCTCAGCAGCAGGAACACAAAACAGGCTGTGGCAAGGCCCGCCACCACAGGCACAGGGCCAAACAGGCCTTGCCACCATTTTTGCTTCGGGGCCTGAGGCTCGTCTTCCACATCACCCAAATGCGCCAGATGCTGCAGCAGGGCCATTTCGTCACTCGCCTGTTTTTGCAGAGCATAAACCCGCTCATGTTCCGGGCTTTCGCTCAGCCAGGCATCAAAGGCCTCTCTATCCGCCTCTGTGATATCATCAGAATCCAGCTGCACCAGCCACTGGGCCGCCTGACCATGAATATCTTCTTTGCGTAGCGCATTTTTCATGGCTTTTCCCCTTCACGGGCCTGTTCGTCAGCGGCATCAAGGGCCAGACCACATTCTTTCACCGCCAGATACACATGCTTTTTAACGGTAGACACCGGTGTGCCGGTGCGGCGGGCAACTTCCGCATAGGAAAGCCCCTGTATCCTGTTCATCACCAACAGGCGCTGCCGGTCTCGCGGCAGATTTCTGATCACACGTTCCAGCACGGCCAAACGCTCCTTTGATTGTAAGACAATCTCGGGCGTCAATTCGTCACCATTTTCTGCATTTTTATCTTCTGCCCAGTGCCCCATCACCCTGGCTGACATTTTATTCCGCACCTGATGATTAAGGGCAATATTGTTGGCGGTGCGATAGAGAAAGGCGCGCGGATTTTCCACCCGTTCAGGGTTCTCCACCTCAGCAAAATTGGTGAAAGCCTGATGCACAATATCTTCAGGGTCGGGCGGCCCCATGCCAAATTTACCGCGCACAAAGCGGGTCAGTTCATCACTATATTGGGCATAGAGATGAGATAGATTTTTTCCGGAACTGTGCTTTTTTGCTTCTTCCGCCACCGGCTTCTCCGCCTGTCTCCCGCTCTCAGCATAGCCTATTTCTACGGGCTTGTCAGGCAGGAGAATGACAGAGGCTTATCCCAAAGCGCGGGTTTCAGCAAGAGCAGACCGCCGCACCTTGCCCGCTTCATCCCGCACGGGGTGGCTCACAAAGTCAAAAGTGCGGGGGATTTTATAGCGCACCAGAAGCTGGCTTAAATGTTCATACAGCGCTTCTTTTGTAAGGCCTTCAGCCTCTACCACCGCATGCACGAGCTGGCCCATATCCTCATGCGGCAAGCCAATGACAGCACAGGATTTCACCAGAGGGTGGGCATCAATGGCAGCCTCCACCTCAGCGGGGTATATGTTGGCCCCGCCACTGATGATCAGGTCTTTCTTCCTATCACACAGAAACAGATAACCATCCTCATCCACATAGCCAATATCGCCCAGTGTTTCGAAGCCCCCATCAATAGCCGTGGGCGTAGCCCCCACATAATGATAGGTGCTGCCCTGACCTGTATTCGGCAGGAAATAAACATCCCCAGTTTGTCCTCTCGGCACTTCCCTGCCCGCCTCGTCACAAATTTTCAGCTGGCACCACTCCATCGCCTTGCCCACCGAACCTTTTTTCTTCAGCCACTGTGTGCCGGTAATCCATGTGCCGCCCTGCCCCTCCGTACCGCAGTAAAGCTCATGAATGGCTTCAGGCCCCAACCAGTTGATCCATTCTTCCTTCAGCCAGGCCGGGCACACCGAAGCCACATGCACTAGCGTTTTTAATGATGAAATGTCATATCTGGCCTTCACCTCGTCCGGCAGCTTCCAGATACGCTGCATCATCGTAGGCACCAGCATGATCCAACTGATTTGATACGCTTCAATCAGCTTCAGGGTTTCTTCCGCATCAAAACGCTTCATGATAATCACTTGATTGCCCTGCAACAGGCCATCCAGCGCCACAATAAGCGGCCCATTATGGTAAAGCGGGCCGGGCACCAACACATGGCCATCATAGGGCAAGCGAAGAAGCGAAACGCGATCAGGATCAATGATACTGGGCTGGCAAGAAACAATCAGCTTCGGCCTGCCAGTGCTACCACCAGAAGTCGGGGCTTTCCAGTGTTTGGCCACTGCGTCAGGGAGGGGCGCATCTGAAAGGCCCGCATCCGCTTTAAAACCCACAGGAACCACAGTCATGTCTGGCAGCATGGCCTGCTCCCCCCCAATCACCAAGGGGGGCTTCGCAAGCGCCACAATGGCCCTTAGTTCCGCCGCAGGCAAAGCATTCGAGACAGGCTGGGGTGTCGCCCCTAATTTCCACAGCGCCACACAAGCCAACACAAACTCGTTCGAATTGGGCAAGGCAATGGTGACAAAATCATCCTGCTTTACACCAAAGGAAGCATAGGCACGGGCAAGCCTGTTAGTATACCTGTCCAGCTCCCGCCAGGTAAAAGCCTCATCCTCACAAGTGAGGGCAATCTGCTCACCCTTTTCGGCAGCCATCGCCGAAATATGCCTACTGAAGCTGATACCTGACATGAAACGACCCTTAGATGATGTGCCCAGCACAAGGACTATTGAACAGGTTTATAATTTTCGGCCTTATCCGGGTCCCCGCTGCCTTTATAAAAAGCCTTATAGGGATAAGGATAATGCGGACGGGTGATTTCTGCCTTGTCGCCAGTCCAGTCTCGCGCCAGAGTGTATTCATAATTACCCGCTGGCATACGAGCCCCTATTAATTCTGTTGGCGCTTCGCCCTTCTCAACCCAGTTTTCAAGATAAGCGAGATAATCGACACCAAAAGCCCCTTTACCACCAGCGCAGTGGTTTACACCCGGCATCATAAAGAGACGGAAAAAATCTTCTGTCTGGTCACGGCCGCCCATGGTTTTTTCTACTGTTTCATAATAATCCACACTGCCAGCAGGTAACACCAGAGCATCAGCCCAGCCATGAAAAATGATCAGTTTACCACCAGCGGCCTTGAACTTGCGCAGATCAGGATTTGTGGCGTTATAAAGGCTTTCGCCAAGGCTCAGACGCTTATAATCCTCATCAAAATCAAAATCGGATGTTTGCCAGGTAGGGCCGGGGTCTGGCAGAAAAGCGGCATAACGAAAGGTATCTCCGCCAAATTGTTTCATAAACGAAACAGTGCCATTTTTCTGGCTTTCTTCATCCAGCGCCAGATATTTACCCACATCCAACTCACCGCTGATAGAAAAACCACCGGGCGTTAATTTCATCCCCTCAGAGTTTGTTGGCCCGTCATACAGCTTCTGTGCCGCAGCCACCTGCTCTGCCGTCAGGCAATTTTCACTTTGGCCGGGTTTGCACATGATCTCGGCTGGCTTGAAATCACAGGAAAGCGGATCACTCACAAGGCCATCGGCCACACCATCAGCCCCGTCACATTTCTTGAGCACGGCCTCATGCCAGACCTGCAGGTCTTTCTGTAAAAAGATGGGCCTGCCCTCATCTGCTTTTACGGCGGCATTATCCCACACCATATTCATGGATGTATCTGTAACGGCAATCACTGGTGCCCCGGCGACAATACCATCAAAATCCCACGGGAAGCGCTGTGCTGAAACCAGGCCCTGCCTGCCACCGGTGGAACAGCCAATATAATAAGAGCGATTTGGCTCCTGACGGTAGAAATGCTCTGAAATGGCTTTGCCTGCCATTGTTGCCACATGGGTGGCACGGTAGCCCCAGTCAATTTCAGCCTGCAGATTATTATAGGCCCAGATTGCTTGTAACCCCTTAGATTTATGCCCCATATCGGAGGCCACACAGGCATAGCCACGTCTTACCGGATCCTTACAAAGGACGGGGTAAACATCCCCGCAAAAACCGCCGCAGCCTGCATGCACAAACTTGCTATTCCAATTTTCAACAGGTAACTGCAGCTCAAAATTAACATTCGGGGTGATATAACCCTTCACCTGACAATAAGCCGGGCTTTCTTCAGCTGCAGCAATCAGAGTCGTTGATGTAATTTGGGTAGGGGCATCCGTTACACCCATAAAGTTGGCATTTATCAGCGCTTCACATCGGTTTCTGGCTTGCTCGATTGATCCCTGAGCAGAGATGCCTGAACTCGCCCCAACCAGACATACCGCCGCCAACACAGCCCACACCAGCCTATACTTACTCATCTACCCGCCCCTCGTTCTCGTTTCATATCCATGAATAACTCAATTAATTCACTTTAAATGAATTAATTGAGTTATTGCACAACATCC
>JBNKGK010000199.1:0-6574 GCA_050289785.1 Kordiimonas sp. | reverse complement strand
GCCTCAAGGGCCGGCACCTTGTTGTGTACCGGTTTTGCTTTGCGCGGCTTACGCACTAGCTGGTTAATGGTAGGCATATTGTTTCCTTGCCGTTTTTCTCTGTCACCATTACGCCGAACGACCCACTTTACATGCAGCAAAACCGCCTGTACCGGCACCTTACTTGGTCCCGACCAGGCCATTCGGAATATTTTAAACTCTATTCTCTTAGCTAGAAAACCGCAGCGTCTAGCCTGATCTGGCTACCACCTACGCTCTAGCGAGGTCGGCTTACTACAGCGAAACCGGGGAAAGGTCAATGAAAAAAGGTGAGTTACCTCATCATTCTTTGTTAGTATGACATAACTCTACAAATGTTGACATTTCCTCTCCCGAATTCTCAGTATTAGCAGCTTATCCTGTAAAAGACTGTCTGACAGTGCTACATCTATAAACTGTAAATTAGTCACACAGATTTATGCTGGCATATATGAAATTGATAATACAAATACCCTGCCTCAATGAGGAACACACTTTACCAATCACCTTGGCAGACCTACCTCGAGAGATTGAAGGGGTAGATAGTATTGAATATCTGATCATAGACGATGGTAGCACGGACCGCACAGTAGAAGTGGCCAAAACAGAGGGGGTTCATCATATTATCCGGCACAGGCATAATAAGGGATTGGCCCGCTCGTTTGCAGATGGAATAGATTCCTGTCTGAACCTAGGAGCCGATATTATTGTTAATACAGATGGTGACAACCAATATTGCGGTGCAGATATTGCTGGTCTTGTGAAACCGATTATTGAGGGCAAAGCCGATATTGTCGTGGGAGACAGACAGACAGACAAAATTGCTCACTTTTCACCATTCAAGAAACTGCTGCAACGATTTGGCAGCCATGTGGTAAGAAAGCTTTCAGGTACCCCTGTACCGGATACGGTGAGCGGCTTTCGCGCCTTTAGCCGGGAAGCCGCTATCAGGCTTAATATTGTTTCCAGCTTTTCTTATACTATCGAGACAATTATCCAGGCTGGCATGAAGCAAATGACCATTGTCTCTGTACCCGTTAGAACGAATGAAAAAACAAGGAATAGCCGCTTGTTCAAATCCACGCGGTCCTTCATTCAGGCGCAATTAACAACAATCGTCCGCATGTATGCCATGTTCAAGCCACTCAGGGTGTTTTTCTTCATTGGCCTGCTTTTTAGCTTTGTTGGCCTCGTACCTATTATCCGTTTTCTCCATTTTTACCTGCAGGGATATGGAGAGGGGCATATTCAATCGCTGGTCCTTGGTGGTGCTTTGTTGACTATTGGTGTTTTTACCCTGCTTATTGCACTGTTAGCTGACCTGATTGGCCGGAACCGTCAACTCACCGAAGAGGTGCTGGAACGTATCAAGCGGATGGAATATGACCAAAGCTGAGCATGCGGGCTCCCCAAACATCACAGAACGCAAACGTGTGCTGATATTTGGCTCAGCCGATACCACAAAACCGCGCGTACGCCTGCTGTTGGAAGGACTGCAGCGAGAGGGACATGAAGTTATCTTCTGCACACGGTCCGTTTGGTCAGGTGTTGGCGATAAAAGCCAGATACGAGGCTGGCAGTCCTATCTCTGGCTGGCCTTTCAGTGGTTTCTATCGATGCTACTGCTATCTGTTAGATATATGTTTGCCGCCCCCCATGACATTGTATTGGTTTGCTACCCTGGCCACCTGGACCTTTGGTTCATCCGGCCGCTCAGTTGGCTCAGGAGGAAACCACTATGTTGGGATGCCTTTCTCTCGGCCTATGACACGGTTGTGCTTGACCGAGCTATGGCAAAACCAACAAGCCTTGTTGGGCGGCTTGCCTACCTGATGGACTGGTGTGCTTGCCGTCTCTGTGATCGCCTGTTTCTCGATACCCCCTCCCATGCATCTTTTTTTATGAACACCTTCAAGCTGGCCCCAGAGAAAGTCGGCTTTGTGCTCGTAGGGGCAGAGGATATTTTCACCCGGGCTCAGCACAAGACTGATCACTCCGGTGGGGATACCGTCTTCTCTGTGCTCTTTTACGGCCAACTTATTCCCCTACACGGAATCGCAACCATTCTGGAGGCTGTCCGCTTGCTGGACAGAGCTGATATCAAGATAACACTTGTGGGACGCGGACAACTTTCTCCTCTTGTAGACGATTGGATCGCCACCCATGGCTCAGAGACGGTAAGGTACATGCCCTGGGTCGCTTATGACACCCTGCCCGACCTTATCCAAAAACATGATATCTGCCTTGGCATATTCTCTGCCAATGACAAGGCAAACCGGGTGATCCCGAACAAGGTCTATCAGACACTTGCAATGGGCAAACCGCTGATCACACGCACGTCCACTGCAATGATGGATTTTCTGGGGACCGAAACAGCTGGCGTCATTATGATTCCCCCTGAAGACCCGCAAGCTCTGAAAGCCGCTCTTATTGAGGCCCAATCAAACAGGCAGAGCAATTCACTCATGCCACCTGCCCCAGCCTTGAAAGTAGAAGCTGCAACTGTGGGAGCACAGCTCTCGTCAGAATTGGCTAACACGATTGACCGAAAGCGCAGAAAATAATGCAATACCATAAACATTTTGGTGCCGCTGCGCCCAACCGTGGATGGATACCGGCCCCACGATACCTGCTTCGAAGGTTCTGCCTGCTTCGTGCCTTCCAGCGCCTGAGCGGATCCGTATTGGAAATTGGCTGCGGTTCTGGTGCTTTCCTTCTCGACCTGCACCATATGGGGTTTTCTGTACAGGGTCTGGAAACAAGCCCCCAGGCGCGGCATTTGGCATCAATCATTCATAATGACACAAAAATCCCGGTTGCAGCGGCTCCTGATGCCAATTGGGACAACAGCTTCGATATTGCAGCCGCCTTTGAAGTGCTGGAACACATCAAAGACGACAATAGTGCTATACGGAAATGGACAAGCTGGATCAAGCCGGGTGGTCATCTGGTGTTATCTGTGCCTGCTCACCAGTATCTCTGGAACGAAAACGATACCTGGGCAGGCCATTATCGCCGCTATAATGCCCACCAGTTGGCAACCGTTCTTGAAGCTGCAGGCCTGCGGGTTGAACACACCATTTACTACGGATTTCCTGTGGCTACTCTGACGGAACAGATTAATGGTCTGGTCAAAAAATGGCGAAACCGAGCAACAGCCAGACAAGAGACCATCAATGTTGATAACCATGCCACCAACACAGAGCGAAGCGGCGCAGACAGAAAAGATGTGTTATGGTTATGGCCCATCCTCACCTCTCCCCTCGGCTATATTCTGTTCAGATTTTTTGATCTGCTTCAGCGCCTACCCTTCACTGGTGCGGTAAGCGGTGGTGTGATTGTGGTAGCGAGGAAGCCTGAAGCTACTTAAGGAACGCGCAAAACTGGCAGATCAACCGGGCTTTTTCCTCGAATATTTGTGCATGAAAAACAGAGAAAGAGGCAGAATGGCAAAAAGTCCTACTATCCGATATAAAGAAGCTGCCAAATAAGCTGAAGCTGCACTCATTGTAATGAGCTCAGCCAATCCGGCGGCTGCCACTTCTCTGACCCCGAAACCCGCCGGCACAATAGATACGGCGGCTCCGAGAACGCCAGATACTGTCAAAACACTGGCTTGTGCAAAATTTCCTGTTAATGCAAGTGACTGAAAACAGAAATACAGAGCGCAAGCATCAACAAAAACCAACAACATCCGCACCACCAATATTTCCAGCAGAACCAAAAAGTGGCCATGTGTTTTGCCTCCTAGGAAGACAACCCCGCACAGCAAAAGAAAGCCCGCTAACGGAACAAGCCCTGACCACTGCGTTTTGGTGAGGACGTATAACCATACACCGCCATAGAGAAAACTGCACCCCAGCCACAAAAACGCAAGAACCATGGTCAGAAAGGAGCCTGCCGCCAGATCAATACCCAACACCCGCATGCGAGCTATCTTAACCATGGCACTCCCCGGAAGCGGCAGCATATTGGCAGCACTCCCCATCACCGTGGTCCCCATGGCATCTGCATAAGAAAGTTCCTTGTCCAAAAGCCGGACGGAAAGCTGAAACTCCCTACCGTTCAACAGAAGGATAACAGGCATAACACCACACAGAACAACAAGCATGGGCAGCAAACGTAGATTCTCTATCGCCTCAGGCTGCGCGCGAACAGACAAGATGATGCCTGCAAGGAAAACCACGAAGGCCACCCCAAAAGCCCCGCGCCGAACCACGTCACTTCGAAGGCCATTTCTTAAAATATCCAGCATCCGGTTATTTCTTTTTATCAAATATTTGGGCTACTATTTTCCCAACCACATTTCCAAAGCGTAGCATCCTCTCCTGCGGGGAGTTCAGAGCCATGTGTAATAAAAGCAGATGCCCGCCTCAATTGAAACTAGGTAAGTGTTTTTTGATAACGTTGTGTTCATGGTCAAAAACATTATGTCAATCATAAGAATGGGGATATTTTTCCGCGGCAAGCCCCGGTAATATAACCCAAACATGGGGCAAGAAAAAAGTCTAGCTCGGCATGATGATAACACCAGCATCACAGGCAATAATGTCCCTGACCACCCTCCGCTACGTAAGCGGATTAATAGAGTCTATACATAACTTATAGGAAATGCGAGCTGTCTTTCATCTCCCGGCTCACGGCCTGTCTCACCAGGGAAGAAAAATAAACTCCAAAGCATTAAGATAGATGATTGCAGAAACAACAACTAAAACAAGTGGTGCCAAATAAGACCATGACAAGCCTGTCTATGTGAAATTAATGGTAGAAAATGACCAATAACCACTAATCAGGAACAATTGCAAAACAATGATAAAGCCGACTCCCTGAACGAACAGCCTTCTCGCTATGGTAAGTCATGTCTTACATACATCACCAAGCAAATCGATAATTTGGTCCGCATGGCCCCCTCCTCGTATAGAAAACAGGGCAAATACATTCATATGGTACAATATCTCATTGACTGAAATCATGATGAATTGTTTGCCCAACAACTGGCAGTCTTAACTGAACATCCCCTGAAAATTTCTGCTTGGCATCGAGATATTTATAAACTTGAAGTTTCTCATCTACATATTTCACCGTTCCTCCAGCTAACACCAAACTTCTATTACTCTTAATAGGTATTTCATCAATCAAGCGAAACCGCATATTATGCTCAAGCAGCCTCCTCAATTTACTATGTATAGGTAAGTCTGTGTAATTCACACTTTCTACAACAATGGTAGAAACGGCCATATCATCAAAAATCGCTAGAATATCCTGTTCCGTCTCGGCATGGACTTCAAGCCAGCGATTAGCCACGATAGAAGAAGAAGACAACAGCTTGTCTCCTCGAAACACATAATGTTTCCGCTCCTCATCTTGCTGCCTGACAAAATAGGTGAAATATCCATTATTGTGCGCGTCAACAAAAATGCCTGGTGTATCTGCATTTTCCAGCGCTACCCTGGCAGCAGTATCATAGCCTGTGAGATACAAAGGCTCCTGCAAATAGGCTTTTGCCGATTGATAAGCCCCTACAGTCAACACCAAAGAGGCATATACCATTGTCGCTATTCTCTTCGTGGCAGAAAGAGAAAGAGGATAAGCTGCAAAGAAACACCAGAAGGGAACCCAGAAAATTGGATATCTTGCATTCTTCCCAACAAGAAGCGAAAAGAAAATATAAACTACGACAATAACAAGTGCAGGTAAGATTATATCTTTTCTGCGGTTCACTATAGCCAGCCCGGCACCGAATATAGACAGCACCAACACACCATGATTCAAGTGTATATTTTTCAAGGTACGAATATGAACGAGCCAATTCTCGACGCTAAATCTTGGTGCTCTGCCCTCACTCATTGCCCCGACAGACTGATAGAGATTCTGTTCTCCAAAATATAACGTCATAACAATAAGAGGTGCGACCAACACAGCCAAGCCAAGGCCTGCAGCCCAATGATGCCAGCTCTTCATCACCCACAGAAATTTCTTTTGGATAATCAGATAACAAAACAAAACAGGTATCAAAAATGCTGCTGTCTGTTTTGTCCAGACCGCCAAAACAATGAACAGAGCTGTTAGATAGGCATAAATACTTTTTTCAGTTTCCACCCAGCAATGAATATAATAGATAGCCCCCAGCGCCATGCTCAGCACAGCAAGTTCTGCCATCGTGTACCAAGCCCATTGAACCACAAATGGCAAAGTAAGCCATAAACCAGTCGCAGCTATGGCAACAAGGCGTCCTGCTAAATTTTCAAATAACCTGAAACTAAAATATGCCCCCATACAAACAAAAGAAAACAGTGCCAGCCTGCTCGCCCACGTTTCTACACCAAAAACCAAATTAAATAATGCTTCAATAAAAGGGAAAAACGGTGGACGGTATCCAATACTTAAACCCGGGTATTGTAGAAAATATGCCTGCGCATATTCCCAAGGGTTTGAAAATGGCATGTCATTTAAGACATCATAGATGAAGACACCATCCATAAGAATGCGGTCTGCATCTGGGTAACCTATACTATCATTACCCAACCCCTTTAACATTAGCAGGGCTGAGACAAGA
>JBNKGK010000198.1:0-6577 GCA_050289785.1 Kordiimonas sp. | reverse complement strand
TAGGTATCGAATCTGTTGAAGTGCGCGGTGTGACCGATGAACAGCAGATTTCCATCGGTAGCCGGGTATCTGATTCCCGCTCAAGCCGCAGAACCTCATCCGCCCGCCTTGATGAGAGCCTGATGCTCACAGCAGATGAAAATATCGTTGATGTGCGCTTTAATGTAGTGTGGCGGATCAAGGATCTCGGCCAGTATCTGTTCAAGTTGCAGGAACCATCTGAAACCGTAAAAGCGGTTGCCGAGAGTGTGATGCGGGAACTGGTGGGTAATAACAAGATTACACCGATCATTACCACGGCCCGTGGCCAGCTGGAGCAGGAAGCCATTACCATGATCCAGACAACACTGGATAACTATGAAGCTGGTATTGATGTGCTGCGTGTGCAGATCGTGGAATCAGAAGCCCCTGCCGAGGTGAAAGATGCTTTCCTTGATGTGCAGCGCGCCGAGGCGGACATGCAGCGTTTCAGAAACGAAGCTGATGCTTACCGCAACAAAGTGGTGAACGAAGCCGAGGGGACTGCCGATAAAATGGTGCAGCAAGCTGAGGCTTACCGTGCGCAAACGGTGGCGAGAGCCGAAGGTGAGGCAGCCCGCTTTATCTCAGTTTATAATGAATACGTTCGGGCCAAGGAAGTAACCAAGAAACGCTTGTATCTGGAAACCATGGAAGAAATTCTCTCTGGTATGGATAAAATCATTCTTGATGGCGCAGGTTCTGGTGCCGTGCCTTATCTGCCAATTGACAAGCTGTCCAGGCAGCGCAAGGGAGAATAAGTCATGAATGCAAAATTAGTATCCCTTCTGGTGGTTCTTGGTATTGGCCTTTTTGTCGGCTTTGGCAGCATGTATCAGGTTGATGAGCGTGAGCAGGTGATTGTTGTTCAGTTTGGTGAGCCCAAACGGACTGTCACTGAACCTGGTCTGCACTTCAAAGTGCCTTTCATGGAGCAGGTGATTTACCTTGAAAAGCGGATCATGAGCCTCGATATCCGGCCTCAGGAACTGCTGGCGAGTGACCAGCGCCGTATTATGGTGGATAGCTTTGCCCGGTATCGTATTGCAGACCCGCTCAAGCGTTATCAGGCGGCTCCAACGGAAATGGCGGCAGCAGTCCTTCTTGAAAGTGCGATGGAATCCACCGTTCGGCAGGCTCTGGCGAAAGAGGTGATGCAGGATATTGTCTCTGGTCAGCGCTCTGAACTGATGCAGCGTATTCGTGACCTGACAAACGAAAGAGCCCTGAGCTTTGGGCTTGAAGTGTTGGATGTGCGGTTGAAGCGTGTTGACCTGCCGCGTGAAAACAGTCAGGCGATCTTTGCACGTATGGAGACTGAGCGTCAGCGGGAAGCGGCCGAAAAACGGGCTGCAGGTAACCGGGATGCGGTGAAGATTCGTGCGCAGGCAGATCGTAATGTAGCCGAACTGCTGGCGGATGCTGAGCGGACATCGCAGACCATTCGTGGTGAAGCTGATGGTAAAGCAGTGAAAATTTTTGCGGATGCCTTTAGTAAGGATAAGGATTTCTTTGAATTCTATCGCACCATGCAGGCTTACAAAAAATCACTGGGCAAAGATGACACAACACTCGTGCTGTCACCGGATAGTGATTTCTTCAAAATGTTTGTGGGCAAGTAGAAGCCTGTGCCGCAATCTTCCCTGAAATAATGGTAGTTGAATGGACTGGAAACTGCTAATCGTAGCGCTGGGCCTTGTCTTCTTTATGGAAGGCACGGCCTATGCGTTGATGCCTGATAAGCTGAGACGCCTGCTTGTCGCGGTGTTGGAACAGCCCGTCGCAAAGCTGAGGTGGGTGGGCTTGACCCTGGCGGTCTTTGGTGTTGCGATAATATGGCTGGTACTGAAATTATAATGTTTCAGCCAACTGCGAGGCCAACAGCAGTTGAAAATGAAGAAGGAGTAAGTGCCTTGAGCACCAACTTTAAAAAGATGATTGATGGGTCATGGACAGCCAAGACGATGCGTAGCCTTGCTATAGGCTTGGCGCTAGTTAGCATGGCAATGGCCGCTTCAGTTCAGCCCGTGGCTGCACGCGGCGCACCGGATAGTTTTGCTGATCTGGCTGAGCGTTTGTCTCCGGCTGTTGTGAACATCTCAACAGTGCAAAACCTGCCAGAGCGTACAAACCGTAGGTTACCACAGTTGCCAGAAGGCATGCCCTTCGGTGATTTGTGGGATCAGTTTCGCGGCGGACAACAGGATGAGGACGAACAGCCTCGTCAGGCGCGTTCTCTCGGCTCTGGTTTCATCATCGACCCTAAAGGCATCGTCATCACCAATAATCATGTGGTTGAAGAAGCCGACGAAATCACGGTGATCATGGTTGATGGCACGGAATATGTTGCGGAAGTTTTGGGTAAGGATGCCCTATCAGATGTTGCTGTTTTGAAAATTGAGACAGAGAATGGTGATGAGCTGCCCTATGTAAAGTGGGGTGATTCTGATAACGATCGCATTGGTGATTGGGTGATTGCCATTGGTAACCCCTTTGGCCTTGGTGGTTCTGTAACCGCCGGTATTATCTCTGCTCGTAACCGCGCGATTAACAGTGGTGATATTGAATTTATCCAAACGGATGCCCCTATTAACCGGGGTAATTCCGGTGGTCCGCTTTTCAATATGGAAGGCAATGTGATTGGTGTGAATTCTGCTATCTTCTCTCCGTCTGGTGGGAACGTGGGTATTGGTTTCGCCATTCCTTCCAATGATGCAGAGCGTGTGATTGCAGACCTGCAAAAATACGGCAAGGTGCGCCGTGGTTGGTTGGGTGTCGGCATTCAGCCGATGACTGAAGAAATTGCAGAATCCCTTGGTGTTGATTTTCAGAAGGGTGCGATTGTAACCCGCGTGGAGGAAAACAGCCCAGCTGCATCAGGTGGCATGCAGGAAGGGGATATCATTATCACCTGGGATGGCAAGCCGGTTGAGGATTCCCACAGCCTGAGCCGCTTGGTGAAACGCACGGATATTGATAAAGAAGTACCCGTTGTGATTGTTCGCGCTGGTGCACGTCAGACACTGCAGGTGAAAACCGGTGAGTTCAAGGACAGCATGCTGCAACAAGGTGAGCCGGGTAAAGGCGGCAAGAGCCCATCAGAAGCCCGTCCTGACCGTAAGCTTGTGCAGGGCATGGAACTGGCCCCGCTGAATGAAACACTGCGTCGTCGTTTCAATGTGGATGATGAAGTGGAAGGTGTGGCCGTTCTTCAGGTGTCTCGTAGAAGCCCGGCTTATCGTGCTGGCATTCGCCCCGGTACAGTTATTCTGCGTGTTAACCAGCAGGAAGTGACACACCCGACTGATGTGGTGGGCCTGATTGATGCAGCCCGTAACGAAAAGCGGGAGCGTATTCTGGTGCTGGTTACTTACCGGGGTAATACGGTTCATATTCCTCTGAAACTGATGGATCAGAAAGAAGAGGAAGAAGCCGGGAAAGAGTAATCTTGGTAATAGCTTAAAGAAAAAGGCCGGGCTAAATTCCCGGCCTTTTTTATTGGCATGCTGCCTAAATTATGCGGCGAAATCGGCGTCTTTATAACCCTGAAAATAGAGCAGGCTTGTCAGGTCACCATAGCTTACGGCTGCTTTGGCGGCTGCTTTGGTTTTGGGTTTTGCATGATAGGCCACACCAAGGCCAGCGGCTTCAATCATCGGGATGTCATTGGCGCCGTCACCCACAGCAATGATATCATCTGCTGTGATGCTCAGGGCGGCTGCTTGTTCGTTAAGGGTTTCAAGCTTGGTGGCGGCCCCGCAGATAGGCTCCTGCACTGTGCCGGTTAGAGCCTTGCCATCAATCTTAAGCACATTGGCGCGGTTGACGTGAAAACCAATTTCAGCCCCCACTTTTTCAGTGAAATAGGTAAAACCACCAGAGACAAGAACAGTGCGGCCACCATTTGCATTAACCGTCTGCACCAGTGCCTTGGCACCCGGCATCAGCTGAATACGCTCTTTATAACAGCGGGCCAGATCATCGGTGTTGAGGCCCTTTAATAAGGCCACACGCTCTTTAAGCGCGCCTTCAAAATCCAGCTCCCCGCGCATGGCGGCTTCGGTGATGGCGGAAACCTTCTCTTTCACACCCACAAAGTCAGCCAGTTCATCAATGCATTCCACTGTAATCATAGTGGAATCCATATCGGCGAGCAGCAGCTTTTTCTTGCGACCCTTGGCAGGTTGCAGGCACCAGTCTAACCCTTCAATATCATTCAGATAAGGGGTCCCTTTGCCCGCCACACTCTCTTCCGAGGTGGCCGAGAAGAGCATATCAAGCGCTTTGTTGGGGCTTAAAATGGTCTGCTCTGAAGTGCTCAGGTTTAACTGTGCGCTAACATCTGCTGCAATCTTTTCCAAAGAATTGGGACAACCGGGGTTGACGACAAGGGTTAAAGCGATATCCATTAGCGGACGTCCTTATTTAAAAGAGGTTCACTTGAAACGAGCCATCCTTATTGCAGGTCCGACCGCTAGCGGCAAGTCAGCTTTATCATTAAAGCTGGCGGAAGAGTTGAATGGGGTGATTATCAATGCGGATAGCATGCAGGTTTACCGTGATTTGCGCATTATCACCGCCCGCCCGTCTGTAGAGGACGAACAGGCGGCCCCCCACAGGCTTTATGGGTTTATGGATGCGACGGAAGTGTGCTCCGCCGCTTTGTGGGCGTCGCTTGCCATGCAGGAAATTGAAGCGGCATGGCAAAAGGATCAGGTGCCTATTCTGGTCGGAGGCACAGGCATGTATTTCAAGGTGCTGATTGATGGTATTGCTGTAGTGCCAGATATCCCTGACGATATTCGTTCCACTGTGCGTGCCCGGTGTGACAGTGAAAGCAGCGAGGTTTTGCATGCTGAACTGATGCAGGTTGACCCTGAAATGGCTGGTCGTCTGGCGCCGGGGGATAGCCAGCGGATCAGCCGTGCCCTAGAGGTCTATCTCGCCACAGGCACGCCCCTGAGTGTGTGGCAGAAAGATACAAAGCCTGGCCCGCTGGCTGCACTAGACCAATCGGGCGGTACCACCAAGCTGGTGTTGGCCCCCGAACGGCAATATCTCTATGATCGCTGTAATTTGCGGTTTGACCTGATGATGCAGCAAGGCGCGCTTGAGGAGGTGCTGGCCTTGAAAGCCCGTAACCTTGATAGCAGCCTGCCGCTCATGCGCTCCCTTGGGGTGCCCAGCCTTTTGGCCTATCTGAATGGCGAGATAGAGCTGGAGACGGCCCTTGAGGATGCCAAAATGCAAACCCGCCGTTTCGCCAAAAGGCAGCTTACCTGGTTCAGGAACCAGTTTGGCCACTGGGACAGAGTGCAGGGGCAAGCGGATGAAGCTCTGGCGCTGATGCAGGGCAATTAGGGGTGTTTCTGGTATTTCGCGTAATATTTGGAAAGAAAATTGAATGAAATTGTTATTAAAGTATAAAATAAGGGGTTGACCTGATAATTTTAATACCATATTAATGCCGAACATTGGCATAGGGCGCTCTTTCAGCGCCTTTGTTGGTATTTGAGGGGCAGTGCCCTGATTGGCTGAAAAACGGTTAGAGAAGCGGATAGGCAGAAAATGACTGTGATCGAAAAGACAGAGGAACAGGCTCAGGCGGCGGCAGATGCCCCCATGTTGAGCGGCGCGGAAATGATTATCAGGGCGCTGACGGAGCTTGGTGTGGAAGTCATTTTTGGCTATCCCGGCGGTGCAGTGCTGCCCATCTATGATGCAATTTTCAGGCAGGAAAAAATCCGCCACATTCTCGTGCGGCATGAGCAGGCCGCCGTTCATGCGGCGGAAGGCTATGCGCGCGCCACAGGCAAGCCCGGTGTTGTTCTGGTTACATCCGGCCCTGGTGCTACGAACGCGGTTACCGGCCTTACGGACGCGCTTTTGGATTCTATTCCTGTTGTGTGTCTTACCGGGCAGGTTGCCCGTCACCTCATTGGGAATGACGCCTTTCAGGAAGCGGATACCGTGGGCATCACGCGCCCTTGCACCAAGCATAACTATTTGGTGAAGGAAACGGCTGATGTTGGCAAGGTGATGTATGAGGCCTTTTATGTGGCCACCAGTGGCCGCCCCGGCCCTGTTGTGGTTGACCTGCCAAAAGACGTACAGATCGAAAAGGCGGAATATACCACCTCACATGCGAACAAGCACCGCAGCTATCGCCCGCAGGTGGAATGTGATGCTGAGGCTATTCGCAAGGCCGCGCATATGCTGGCCGCTGCTGAGCGCCCAATTATCTATTCTGGTGGTGGCATCATCAATGCTGGCCCTGAGGCTTCTGAATTGCTGACAGAATTCACCCGCCTGACAGGTTTTCCTATCACCAACACACTGATGGGCCTTGGCGCTTATCCTTCCAGTGATAAGCAGTTCCTGGGTATGCTGGGTATGCATGGCACATGGGAAGCCAACCATGCGATGCATGATTGTGATGTGATGCTGGCTATTGGTGCCCGTTTTGATGACCGGGTGACAGGCCGCACAGATGCTTTCTCTCCCGGCTCAAAGAAAATTCAAGTAGATGTGGACCTGTCTTCCATCAACAAGAATATTG
>JBNKGK010000197.1:0-6584 GCA_050289785.1 Kordiimonas sp. | reverse complement strand
CCCTCATGTACGCATCGAACGGCACTGGCTTCCCCCCACTGAGTGTGATCGTCTCATTGTACCATTCACTTCTGTTTGACCAGAGCTCCTTGTAATCATCAAGCAAATGCACATCCCGCGGCACTTTGAAATCTGGCAGGCTGGTACGGCAAACTTCCAGTATTTTCTCTGGCAAATTCTCTGGCGCCCCTTCCTGCGGGATCACGAACAGAACAGGCACTTCATCCAAAATATAATGTTTCTGGGCAACTATAGCGCACTCCCGCGCCCAGCCGGTTTCGTTCACCACGGCTTCAATTTCAGAGGCAGCCACATTTTCACCGCCCACTTTCAGCATATCCTTATCCCGGTCACCGAAAATCAGATCACCATTTTCAGCCATCACAATCAAATCACCCGTATCGAACCAGCCATCTTCATCGAAGGATTTATCATTGGCTTCCGGGTTTTTATAATATTCCTTGAACAGCGTCACGCCGCGCACACCGCGAATATAAAGGCGGCCGCGCTCCCCCGGTTTGATATGCGTACCATCAGGGTGGATCACCTTGATATCATAGCCCTGTGCCACACGGCCAATGCTGAGCCTGCAACCAGGATGAGACAGATCCCCCACAATGCCGTGGGTGATGGTTTCTGTCATGCCCCACCAGGGCAATGTGGTTACACCAAAGGCTTCATCCACCTCAGGGATATGCACCCCAATGCCCCAGAAACGATAATGATGGTTTTCAGGGATAGGGTGCTTCCACAGTGCGGTCACGCAGAAATAGATGAAGGAACACCATGTCACCTTGTTCCTGAGCGACACATCCCAGAAGCGGGAGGCTGAAAATTTCGGTTGCACAACGATGGTGCCACCCACCCACAAAGAACCAAGCAGGGAATAAGACTGTGCATTGGTGTGAAACAGCGGCATGGTAATCAGCGTCACATCTTCATGGCGTAGCCGCATATGCGAGGCATTAAGCTGTGCCCCCCAGATCACGTTCGCGTGGGTCCATAGCACCGCTTTGGGGCGCGAGGTGGTACCAGAGGTGAACTGAATACCCATATCCGCCCGTGGATCGGTGGGCCTGCCCTCAAAAGGCTGCCCGGCGGCGACAAAATCATCAAAGGCTGTGTGGGGTACATCCGGTTTTTGTGCTGTATTGCCTGCGTCCGTTTCCGTAATCACCAGAAAATTGATCTTTGGCGCACATTCATGCACCAAAGTTGCAAATTTGGGGTGGGTGATAGCACCAACCACACCAGCATGCTCTGCAAAATAGGTCATATCGCGGGCTACGGAGCGGGTATTGGTGGAAACCGCGACCGCCCCCAACAGCGCACAGCCAAACCAGCTGATCAGAAATTCAGGGCTGTTATCCAGGTGCACCAGCACCTTATCCCCAAAGTTCACGCCTGCCGCTTTCAAGGCACCAGCCATTTTATGGGCTTCGCGGGAAAATTCGGCATAAGACCAGCGCTTGCTTTCGCCCTCAAAAGGTTCCCATATCAGAAAAGGTTTATCAGGAGAGCGCTGCACCCAGTTATTCAGAAGCCACGGTAGATCCCGCCCTTCAGTCATAAACTGACGTGATTGATCAAGCTCTGTATGAATACTCATTAACCCTCTCCCTGATGACCAGATTTTGATTCGCCCTTCGCATCTAGCACAGCCCAGTTTTAAACCCAAGATTTTTTCGAACGTTCGTTCTTATTATGCAGCAAAACGAGATAAAAGGGTAAAATATAACATTATTGGTGTTTTTCTTAACTTTTTCGTCGCATTCTGAACATGATTAACAAACAGGTAACCGCTTAAATGCAGACAGACTTGCTGATTATTGGTGGGGGGATAAACGGTGTCGGCATTGCCCGTGATGCAGCCGGACGTGGTTTGTCTGTGACGCTGGTGGAACAGGATGACCTGGCCCAACACACCTCATCAGCCAGTACAAAGCTCATTCACGGTGGCTTGCGATATCTGGAATATATGGAGTTTCGGCTGGTGCGCGAGGCGCTGATTGAGCGGAAAAAGCTGCTTTCCATCGCTCCCCATATTATCCGCCCCCAAAAATTTGTTTTGCCGCACAAGAACAGCGTCAGGCCAGCCTGGCTTATTCGTTTGGGCCTGTTTATCTATGACCATTTGGGTGGCAGGGAAAAACTGCCCGTTTCCCACACTGTGGATTTAACGAGCTCCCCTTATGGGGTCAGCTTGAAACCAGACCTCCATAAAGCCTTTGTCTATTATGACTGCTGGGTTGATGATAGCCGACTGGTGGTTTTAAATGCCCTGTCTGCCGCGGAAAAAGGGGCCCGCATTCTCACCCGCACCAAGCTTGTGGAGGCCCATCCACACAATGGCACATGGACAGCATTGTTGGAGAATAGCAAAACAGGGGCCAGGCAGATGATAACCGCTAAAGCAATCATCAATGCCGCAGGACCCTGGGTGGATGATATACTGGCTGATAAAATCCATACCGAGACAAAGCTGCACACACGGCTGGTAAAAGGCAGCCATATTGTGGTGCCCCGGCAATTTGAAGGCAGCCATGCCTATATGATGCAAAATGAAGATCGCCGCATTGTCTTCGCTATTCCCTACGAAGAAAAATTCACCCTTATTGGCACCACGGAGGTTCCCTGGTCCCTCGAACAGGGCAAAGCCCAGATCAGCAATGAAGAAATTGACTATCTCTGCACATCTGTGAACCAGTATTTCAAAAAGCCGGTCAGCAAAGAAGATATCATATGGTCTTATTCCGGTGTGCGACCGCTCTATGATGACGATGCGGCCAGTGCCTCAGCCACCACCCGAGATTATGTTCTGGACCTGCAAGCATCACAAGATATGCCTCCACTACTATCTGTTTTTGGCGGTAAAATAACGACATACCGAAAGTTAGCTGAGCATGCGCTTGAAAAACTGAAACCCTATTTGCCAGACAGTACCAAGCCATGGACAAGCCAAACCCCTCTGCCGGGGGGAGAACTGGAAAAGATGACACTTGCCAGCCTGCAGACGCAAATTGCAAGCGCCTACCCTTTTCTTTCAGAACATGTGGTTACAAGGCTCACCCAGGCCTATGGCACCCGTAGTTTTGACCTTTTGGAAAATGCTCATTGCAGGGAAGATATGGGCTATCATTTTGGCGGCGGCCTCTACGCTCGGGAAATTGATTATCTTGTTAAACAGGAGTGGGCAAGAACGGCGGAGGACATTTTATACCGGCGTTCCAAACTAGGGCTTCATCTGCCCAAAAGTGTGGAAGGCACAATCAACGATTATCTCGGCTCAAAGAAGCTGGACGGAAAGTGGAAATCAGCGCCATGACCACAGAAAGTTATATCCTTGCTGTTGATCAGGGAACCACCAGCAGCCGCAGCATTATCTTTGATAAACAAGCCAAGCCGCTGGCCACCGCCCAGCGTGAACTGACCCAGCATTACCCAAACCCCGGCTGGGTGGAACATGACGCAGAAGATATCTGGCGCGATACGCTGGCCACCGCCAAGGAAGCCATTTCCAGGGCCAGCCTTTCTGCAACGTCCATCACAGCGATTGGGATCACCAACCAGCGGGAAACAGTGGTCATATGGGAACGGGCCACAGGCAAGCCTGTCCACAAGGCCATTGTCTGGCAGGACAGACGCACCGCAGGGCTGTGCAGCAGCTTAAAAAGCAAAGGCCTTGAAGCAGAAATCACCGAGAAAACAGGCTTGTTGCTTGATCCCTATTTTTCAGCGACCAAAATCGCCTGGATATTGGACAATGTTCCGAAAGCAAGGGAACGTGCGGAACGTGGTGAATTGGCCGCAGGCACCATGGAAAGTTACCTTCTGTTCCGGTTTACCGGGGGCAAGGCCCATAAAACAGATTTCACCAATGCCGCCCGCACCCTGCTCCTGAACATTCACACAGGGGAGTGGGACGAGGAGCTTTTGACACTATTCAATATTCCTGAAACCATTCTGCCCTCTGTAGAGGACAACTGCTCCTATTTTGGGGTGACGAGCACAGAGCATTTTGGCAGGGAAATCCCTATTACCGGCATGGCGGGTGACCAGCAGGCTGCCCTGTTTGGCCAAGCCTGTTTTGCGCCAGGCATGGTGAAATCCACCTATGGCACAGGCTGTTTTGTGCTAACGAATACAGGCAAAAAGGCAACCCACAGCAAGAACCGCCTGCTAACCACCCCAGCCTACAGGCTGGGCGGGGAAGTGACATATGCCCTTGAGGGGTCCATCTTCATCGCGGGGGCTGGTGTGCAGTGGCTGCGTGATAAACTGGGTATTATTGATAAAGCATCAGAAACGGCAGAGCTGGCCGCTTCAGTGCCAGATAATAATGGGGTCTATATGGTGCCTGCCTTCACCGGGCTGGGTGCACCACACTGGGCACCAGAGGCAAAAGCCATCATCTGCGGCCTCACATTAGATTCAACCAAAGCCCATATTGCCCGTGCGGCCCTTGAGGCCACCGCCTACCAGACGCTGGATTTGGTGGAGGCCATGGCCGCTGATTACGGCGAACAAACCACAGCTCTGCGCGTGGATGGCGGCATGACCACCAATAGCTGGCTGTGCCAGTTTCTGGCGGATATCACCACGCTTAAGGTGGATAAACCCGCCCACCATGAAACCACAGCACTTGGTGCAGCCTTTCTGGCTGGGCTTTCTGTCGGTATATGGAACAGCCTTGAGGAAATTGAACAAACATGGCAAGCCAAAACCAGCTTCAAACCCACCATGAATGCAGATATCCGCAAAGCCCTCATTAGGGGCTGGCAGGACGCGCTCAAACGCGCCCTATGACGGTACACCTAAAGCCGAATGAGAGTTTACGAGAAACTTGCCCCCCTCTCCTGACGATCGCTAAACTCGCTATTACTCGTTAAGCTTTCGCTTCCCTCTCCCTCGAGGGAGAGGGATGTGTAGGGTTGGCGAGGAAACCCGAGCCTTACCCGAAGCCGGGAGAGGGGGAAGGGGCTACCATTCTACGGCAAAACCCGGCTTTTGGGAAGTACCCGGCAAATGCAGAAAGAGCGGCCCAAAGGCCGCCCTCTCCTATCTCTACTCTATCAGATATTTAGAAGCTGAACCCAACAGTGATGCCATATGTACGTGGCGGGAAGTACACATTGTTGATCAGTTTCAGGAAGGCGCCTGGCTGATCTTCCTTAAACACGATCACTTCCTTGTCTGTCAGGTTTTTACCCCACAGAGCAATGCGCCATTTACCATCAGCATCTTCAAATGTCAGGCGGGCATTCAAGAGGCTATAACCATCCTGGCTTACGAAGTCATCTTCAAAGGCTGTATAATAGACCTGGCTTTTGTATGAATATTCACCGCGTAGTGTGGCGCTCCACTCATCACCCATAGGCATAGTGTAATTAGCCCCCAGGTTCAGGCCCCACTCTGGTGTATTGGCCAGGCGGTTACCTGTTGCATCTTCAGGCACGCCTGAATTTACTGCATCCGGGAAAGACCCAAAAGTAGCATCCAGCCAGGAAGCATTCACATCCAGCGAGAAATTCTCTGTCGGCCGAGCTTCCAGATCGAGTTCAATACCGCTGATATCCGCTGCGGCCGCATTGAAGACAACGCTCCGGTACCCGGTCGCCGTGGTCGGATCTGGCACACGCATAAACTGTTGCATGCCCGTATAATCCATATAGAAAGCTGCAAGATTGGCACGCAGACGATTATCCAGAAGATCCGCTTTCACACCCACTTCATAGTTGATCACTTCTTCCTGATCATAGGCACCCAGGAAATTCGAGTTGGGGTTAGCACCGTTATAACCACCTGATTTGAAGCCTTTGGAAACAGTTGCATAAGCCGTTACATCATCACTGACGGCATAAGTAAGCGCTGCTTTCGGTGTAAAGGCTGACCAGCTATCCTGCTGTGTAACGCCGGTGTTGGTAGGAATATCTGTGATCACTTTCTTTTCGTGGGAATAGCGTGCCCCCAATGTCAAAGTGAGGTTTTCCATAAGCGGGTAACTGGCTTCACCAAAAGCAGCATAAGCATCTGTGGTGTACCCTTCTGTACCAAATGGAATATGTCGATCCAGAGTATAAATGTTCGTTACACCTCGCTGCTTTTCAAAACCGTGGAAATAATAACCACCCACAATCCATTCCAGCTTGCTGTCTCCGGCAGAAGAAAGAGTAACCTCCTGAGAGACCTGCTTTGTGTCCCTATGTTCCTGATTAAAGTCACCAAGGGCGAAATCAGAACCATCCCAATCGAGGGATTCAACCCAGTGGAATTCGCGGTACCCAGAGAGAGAGGTTAACGTCACGCTATCCATGGCCCAGGTCAGCTTCAGTGTGCCACCGTAGGATTTTTTCTGGTTCTCCATATCGCTATTCAGGCTTACCACACGCCCCGGAGGCAGTGTTCCCCCCTGAGCTTCGGAAGATATCGGGGCGCCGTCCCGGCCACGGGCCGCCACAAAACCGGGCTTGCCGTTATCACGGGCAAAATCAAAGGTAGCATCCACTGTTACATCGGCGCTTGGCTCATAGCGCAGGCTGGCACGCAGGCCGGCATAATCACCATTATCCAGGTCTTCGCCGTTA
>JBNKGK010000196.1:0-6596 GCA_050289785.1 Kordiimonas sp. | reverse complement strand
CGTTTTCTGGATGACCTGTATCGTGCGCACTGGGCTGATCTCACAGGCTGGCTTCGCCGTCGTTATGGTGCCGGGCCGCCTGAACCGGAAGACATTGCCCAAACCGCTTTTGCCAAAATAGCGGCCTTGAGCGATATATCCCGCATCCGTAACCCACGAGCTTTTCTTTATACCGCTGCTGTGAATGTGGCGCTCACCGGCATTTCGTGGGTGGCAAAAGCACGGCATTTCGTGGATGAAGAACTGAAGCATCACGGAGAAGAGCTGGAAGAAATTTCGCCAGATCGGGTCTATCTATCGAGGGAGCGGTTTGATCTGGTTACGAAAGAGATGAAAAATCTTTCAGAAAAACAGCGGGAAATTATGGTGCGTAGCCGTATGCTCGGCCAAACCTATGAGCAAATCACCGCTGAAACCGGTTGGAGCAAGGCTGAGATATCTCGCCAGCTTAATGAAGCCATTGGCATTATTGCGGGTGTTGTGCATGGCTATGATGAAGGCAAGGAAAGATGAGCAGGGAAAGCACAAAAAGGCTGGAGCCGCCGCGCTCAGACAGTGGTGACCTGAATTTTCAGGCTCGGGAATGGTTGGCTTACATCTATTCCGGTGAGGCGACAGACGAGGGCAAGGCCCAGTTTTCTGCTTGGCTGAAAAGCTCTAAAGAGCATGTCACGGCTTACAAACGCACGGAACAGGTGTGGCGGGATTGTGGTTTCACCGATGGCGCTGAGGCTTTTGATATTGGGCTTGCAGGCGATGATACGGTGGTGGAACTGCCTTTTGATGAACGGCGTGCTTTACAGAGAGATGATCGTATAAAAGAACAAAGCGGCAGAGGCTGGATGGCAATTGCGGCTGTTCTGTTGGTGGCTGTTATGGCTGGCCTATGGCAGTTTAACCAGCCAGCCCCCGTAGGCTCTGTTCACTATGCCAGCGAGGTTGGTGAGATAAAAACTGTTGAACTGGCGGACGGCTCTGCGGTTACCCTGAGCGGGGCCTCCTCCATGACAGTGCGGTATTCCGATGACCAGAGGTATGTCATGCTGGAACAGGGTGGTGCCTGGTTTGATGTAAAGGCAAATGCGGACGCCCCTTTCTCTGTGAATGCTGGAAATGCTATTGTGCGGGTGCTGGGCACCAGCTTTGATGTGCAACTAGGCGATGAAGATGTTGAGGTTTCTGTGGGGCAGGGGCTTGTTGAAGTTGGGCAGGCTGCGACTGCGGGTGTACGGCTGGCAGCGGGTGAACGGGTGCTGGCGGCATCAGGTGGTGGGCTCAGTGATATTGTTCAAATCGACCCCGAGAAAGCTTTCTCATGGCGCAGTGGCAGGCTGGTCTATTTTGATGAGCGGCTTTCCCATGTGCTGGCAGAGGTAAACCGTTTCCGCGATAAGCCCATTGTGGTTGCGAATTCAGAGCTGGCAGACATGAGGGTAAGTGCCTCGTTCCGCATCGATGAAACGGATAAACTGCTTTCTTTTCTTCAGGCGGCATCATCTGTGACGGTGGTTGATAAACCAGAGTCTGTTTCCTTATCGGTTAAATAATTTCATCGAATTATTATTTCTTTAATGCTTTGATATTTAATGTTTTTATTCAGTGTGGAGATTTTTTTTCGATAAAAATGCAAAAAAGTAGGGAAAATTTTTTTGAACCTCAGGTCAACCCAGTAGAAGGCGAAAATGCCTTCTGGGAAGAATTGATATCCATTGGGAGGTTCAAATAATGAAAAACACAGCTCATATGACAGGCCAGAGAAAACGAAGCCATTCTTTGCTGGGGGCTATTTCTGCTGTGGCATTGATGGCTGCCACACCGGTTTTTGCAGATACCGGACCGCAAGAGTTTACGATCAAGGCACAGCCACTGGCTGCGGCACTGGCTGATCTTTCTGCTCAAGCCAACGTTTCCGTGTTTGCACCCGGTGAACTGGCGAGAGGCAAAACCGTTTCTGCGTTGGCAGGCACCATGACAGCAGAACAGGCACTTGCGCAACTGTTGGCAGGTACAGGCCTTACATTTCAGATGAACGGTGATGGAAGCTATATCGTGGCCCGCGAAACTGGAGGTGACAGTGATGCAAATATTGAGGGGAGTACGTCTTCTTTTGTGCTGGAAGAGATTATCGTAACGGCTGAAAAGAGGGCGGAGAGCCTTCAGGATATCCCGATCGCGATTTCCGCTTTTTCTGGTGAAAGTATGGAGCGTGCTGGTGTTTCTGGTATCAGCGATCTAAAGCAATTGGCGCCAAGTGTACAATTTGGCCAGCATAATGGCCCGCAAACATTTGTTTCCATTCGTGGTATAGGCTCTGTTCTCCGGAATATTGGTGCGGAAGCCGGAGTGACCATTTCCCAGGATACAGTGCCATTTTTTAACCAGTTCATGTTTGATGCCGATTTTTTCGATATTGAACGGGTTGAGGTTTTAAGAGGCCCTCAGGGAACAATTAGTGGGCGTAACGCCACCGGCGGTGCCATTAATATCCATTCCAAAAAGCCAACAGAGGAACTGGTTGGGGGGCTGAAGGCAACATTTGGTAATTATGGTTACCTTGGTGTGGAGGGTTATGTTAGTGGCCCCATTACTGACAGCGGGGTTTTAGCTAGACTGGCAGTTAAAACAGAGCGTTCTGATGGCTGGCTTAGAAATACTCTTCTTAATGAAGACAGGTTCGATAAAGATAAGGTACATGCCAGAGCTTCTTTTTTAGCCATGCCAACTGAGAATTTAGAAGCACATTTAGTATTGGAAGGAATGATTGATAGGGGTGTCAGGGCCACTGGTGTTGACTTGGGCCGTGCGCGGCCTGATCAGCCTGGTCTGTCAGAAGTTTTCGGTGAAGAAGCCTTTAACCCTGATACGTTAGAGTATCAGGCTGATTTTCCTGAGCATAATAAGATAGAGAGCTATAAAACTATTCTTAAATTGACGTGGGATATTAGTCCGAATTCAACATTAACATCCTCAACATCTTATCTTACCTATGAAAGAACAGCGACGTTTGACTTCGATGGTACGGCTATCGCTCAGTCTCATTTCCCTGATTTCTTGATTGATTTGTGGCAACTTTCTCAGGAGCTGACTTTTGCCACTGACCTTTCAGATAACATGGATTTAATTCTTGGTGGTCTATATATGCGAGGGTCAGCTGATGAACCGCTCAGTATAGGGTTGCCGCTTCTTGATTATCCTCTTGGTTCCATTCAACTGCTACCTGAGCAGGATTTGTATTCCTATGCTTTTTATTCTCAGTTCCGGTATCATTTGTCAGATACGCTACGTATTGCCGTTGGAGCTAGATATACTCGCGATAAAAAAGATGTCTTCGAGAAAGACATTTTTGCTGGGTTCTCTGCGCCACCATTATCTGCAGAAAAGAGCTGGGGTGCATTCACGCCTCGTGTTGCTATAGACTATAGCCCTAATGATGACCTTACTATTTATGCCAGTATTTCTCGCGGGTTTAAAGCAGGAGGATTCAACACTTATGGGGCGTTCGATGGGGCACCCAATGACTTTGATCCCGAATTCGTTTGGAATTACGAAGTGGGTATGAAAGGTGATTGGTTTGATAACCGCCTAAGAGCTGCAGTTACCGGTTTTTATATGGATTATACGAATCTGCAGCAGGATGTTTTTATCGTGCCTGAGGGTGCTTTAGTACCTTTGACTGTAGTGCGTAATGCCTCTGCAGCAACCATTTATGGGGCAGAAATGGAGATGGAAGCGCACCTGACAGAAGCCGTTAAAGTCACGTCTTCTGCTACGTGGTTAAATACGCAGTATGACGAACTCGAAAGTAATGATCCTGTGTTTCCTGAGCTTGGAGAGCGCGATTTGGCTGGTAATAAAATCATTCGTGCGCCTGAATTTCAGTTTAATATTGGTGGTGAATATATGGCGCCCGTAGCGGATGACTGGATTGTCATTCTGCGTGCTAATTACCAATGGCAGGATAAGGTTTATTTCTCCTTCTATAACCATCCTCTGAATTCGCAAGATTCATATGGAGTTCTGAACCTGTCTGCTTCATTTGAGACAGAAGATGGCCAGTGGCAGTTCTCTGTTTTCGCCAACAATGTGCTAGATAAGAACTATGTGATTGGGGCTGAAGTGTTTGATGTGGGCGGAACTCCGGCGCCGACTAAACATCTTTTTGGCTTACCAGGAGAACCGCGGATGTACGGCGCTAGTATGAAGTATCAATTCTAGACACTTGATATATTCTAATACGTATGAACGGTGTTAAATTATTATAACCGTTGAATGAAAATATAAGAAATTGGGGTTGGCCTGTGCCAGCCCCATTTTTTAATGCCGGGGTGTTTCATCCAGGTCATCGCTGGCAAGGCTCAGCACAATGGCTTTGTTACGCTCAATAATCCGCACAGGGAAGGCGGCTTCCAACCCTTTCAGGAAAGACGGGACATTGCTGGTGTTGAACGATCCACCTGCAATCAGGTCTCCCACTTCATCATTGGCGATGATCAGCTCTTTTTCAGCATAATATTGCACTTCTTTCACAATGGTGCTGAGCGGCACATTGCTATAATAAATCATGCCGGTGCGCCATGATGTGGTGTGTTTGATACCTTCGGGGCTGAGGCTGGCTAGCTGCGGGCCTTGGGGCTCAATGATCAGGTCATCCCCCGGCTTTAGGGTAATAGGAGCTTTCAGGCTGCTGGCAGTGCCGGTTGCAGTGGATAACAAGCCTTCATCCTTTTTCACTTCCACAGCGCCTTCCACCAGTGTGACACGTGTGGAATTACCCCTTCGGCGCACGTTAAAGGCAGTGCCTAGGGCTTTAACCGCATTATCCCCTACAATTACACTGAAGGGGCGCCCACTATCCTTCGCCACATCAAAATAGGCTTCCCCCTGCTTCAGGAGAACACGCCGCTCACTGCCTGTTAGTGCCACAGAAAGGTGGGTGTCTGTGTTTAAAATCAGGGTGGATCCGTCTTTTAGAAGCACCGTCTGACGCTCACCAACAGCGGTTTCATAGGTGTCACTGCTCATCCTGTTGGTATAAAAGAGGAAGAGGGCAGCCGTAACAGCCAGAACAGAGGCGGCAATAGCGGGTAGCCAGCTCCAGCCCCGGCGCGCGCCGCTGGTTTGAGTGCCCTGTGCGGCGGAGACCAGATCATCACATTCCTCAAACAGGCTGGCAAGGGATGGCTCTGCATCGCAAAATTCACTGCGAATTTTCTGTGTATCTGTTGTGTTCAGCAGTTTGGCAGCGTTGCTGACCAAGGCATAGGCCGCCTTGTTTTTCTCATCTGCATCCAGCCAGGCCTGAAATTCAGCATTTTCTGCAGGTGTCATATCATTCGCTTGTTCACGTGCATTCCATGCGCTGGCCCGGGCTAATGCTGTGTCGTCTTTATATGTCTGTTCTAATGTCATAATATCATTACTCATCCCGGCTTCTGGCGTGCTGATGCCGGGCCAGGTCAATAACGCTGTTTTCTGGTGATGATTCGGCGTTTCCCCCGGCGGAAGCCAGATAGTGCGCACAGGCATGAAGCCCTTTGGCCACATGATGCTCCACCGTACGCGGGGAAATACGCATCATTTTGCCCACTTCGCCGTAACTGAAGCGATAAACCCTGTTGAGCATAAAGGCTTTGCGCGCCCGTGGCGGCAGGCTTTGGATGGCTGTGGCCAACATGCGCAGGTCAGAGCGCGCTTCCAGCCGCTTTTCTTCGGATGTGCCGTGCTCTTTATACAGGGCTTCATCAAACACCAGGATATCATCCTGTTGCTGGGCCTTGCGTTGACGAAAATGATCAGTCAGCAGGTTTCTGGCTGTGGCGAAAAGATAAGCTCTGGGGTCTTCTATCTCTGGCCAGTTTTCGGTGCGCTGTGCGCGCAAAAACACTTCCTGGGTCAGGTCTTCCGCTGTGGCTTTATCCTGCACATGCCGGGCAATATATTGCAGCATTTCGGCACCATATTGCCGAAATTGTGCGCCCAGTAATGTTGGTTTCTTTGCCATTAGCCCGTGTTTCTGCCTGCTCTCTTGTGCTGGCAATCTACATCTTGCCACAGTTGATAACGAGCTGGCGGATAAAATCCCCTAGTTAGTTTTCCATTTTTTTGGGAAAAAGTAAAAAAACATCAAAATTCTGCTTTTTTTCAGTTTTTGACTAGGGAGTTTTCGTTTCTTTCTCGTTTTCTCCTGTGGTTCGGCTGTAAATGTCGTTTTCCTGAGGGGCAGGATAGGGTAGTCTATCCCTGCAGACACAGAGGGGGCGAAAGGAAGATGGTTGAACCGTTGATAAGCAATCAATTAGGGGAGATCGCCATGAAAGGGCTAAAATGCTCTACGGCTGTGGCCGCATTAATGATTTTAACGGCTTCAGGTGTGTGCGCTGGTGAAGTGAAAGCCTATGATCTGGAAATACAGTCACAGGATTTATCATCTGCACTGCGTGAATTTTCAGAACAAACTCAAATTCAGCTTATTTATGCGCAGGATGCCGTGCAGGGCAGGCATGCCATGGCCGTGACCGGCAAGCATGACGCGAAAACAGCGCTGGGCAGAATTCTTTCAGGGTCTGGCCTGGTGATGGAGCAAATTGATGAAGCCA
>JBNKGK010000195.1:0-6602 GCA_050289785.1 Kordiimonas sp. | reverse complement strand
GATATCTATGTTCCATATGCTCAGGATACGTTTTGTTACCTCAGTAACTGCGGGCACATACCATTCATCTATTTTATGATGTCGTATGCGGGGCTGGCGCCGGGGCTTCTTATTCTTTGGTATAATATAGACATGTTCCCATGCGCTGCGCATGGCTTCTTCCTGCTCAGGGGTAAGTCCTTCAATGCCACCATAGACAAAATGAATTCTGTACCCTTGTTTCTGCAGTGCCCGACAAACGGAATGGACACGGGTTCTGTTGCCGTGGTTTTGCGGATGCGATGGAATAGGTGATGTAACCAGAACCTGCATAGGCTTCTTATAACTGTGTTTCCCGTGTTTAGCCCTGTTTATAGCTGTTCTCTGCCTTATGACCAGAGAAATCATGTAAGGAGACGGAAACAGGCTGTTGCACCTATGCGGGTTTTTCTGTAACTGCATTAACCCATTAACAATGAATTAGATAGAAGTTGGGCTTATCAGTATGCGCATTCTTTTCATGCATAATAATTTTCCGGGCCAGTACAGGCGTATCCGTGAGTATCTCTCCAATATTAAAGGGGTAGAGATGTTTGTGGCAACGCTGGAGAGTAATGAGCAGAAGTTTGGTTTGCAGCGAGTGAATTATAAACCGCATCGGGAACCTAAAAATGACATTCACCCCAGCCTGATTGCCACCGAGCGCGCAGTTTTAATGGGGCAGGCGGCCTATAGTTCATTGTTGGCATCGCAGAAAAAGGGGTTCAGGCCTGATATTATTCTCTCCCACTCCGGGTGGGGGGCTTCCATGTTTATGAAGGACCTGTTCCCAGACGCCAAGCTCTTGAGCTATTTTGAGTGGTATTATTATTCAGTTGGTGTGGATGCGGACTTTATACGCGATGAACCATATGACCCCAATGGTCAGCTTCGCATCCGCATGAAAAACACACCGATTCTGCATGATCTTGCTGCAATGGATTGGGGCCAGTCGCCGACACAGTTTCAGCATAGCCAGCTGCCTTCGGTTTTTCAGGATAGGGTGAGTGTTCTGCATGATGGCGTTAAGACAGATTTTTTCTGTCCGGCCAAAGGAACTAAGCTGAAGGTTGGTGATAAAGAATTTACCGAAGAAGATGAAGTCATCTCTTATGTGGCGCGTGGGATGGAAACCTATCGTGGATTCCCTCAATTTATGGAGATGGTGTCAAAGTTACAAAAAATACGGCCAAACCTGCATGTTATTATTGTAGGCGATGACAGGGTTGCCTATGGCTCGCAGCGGAAGGATGGTAAAACATATAAGGAATGGGCTCTGGAGACATTTGAATATGACCTTAGCCGCATACATTTTACTGGCTTAATGCCCCTGACTTTCCTGCGCGATCTTTTCCGTATTACCCGGGCCCATGTTTATTATACGGTGCCTTTTGTGCTCTCCTGGTCCATGCTGGAGGCGATGAGCACGGGGGCCCTGATCTTTGGCTCAGATACAGACCCTGTGCGTGAGCTCATCACAGATGGTGAGAATGGAGTGCTGGTTCCTTTCTTTGATGTGGATGCCCAAGTGGAGAAGATGAATCACGTTCTCGATAATAAGCAATATTATGAACAACTTAAGTTAAATGCGAGCAAACATATTTTAGAGTCCTATTCGGTTAACGACCTCTTGCCAAAATACTGGGATCTGATTCAAAATGTTGCAAATATGTAACAGTTTTGGTGGGTTTCCGGCTTTTTGCAAGGGGCAATTCACAGTTAAGTTGAAATTGATCGCGAGGGGTGCTGTTCTATGCGCAAGCCGAGTTGGGCGAACGATTGTATTTTTTTGGTGAATAAAAGCAGCGTTAAATGAATTATGCTGTTGACATTATTAGTGTTATCTCGCTACAGAGATCACTAGGGGGCCTTAAGACCTACGTTCGTGCCTCGTTTATTGATAGTTTTGCCTTTCAGGAGGAATGTTATGGCAACGGAATTTGGTTCATCAACTTTAAGTGATACGCTCACTGGCACGATCGATGATGATCTGTTGGATGGCGGTTCAGGCACTGGCGCAGATATTCTGTCTGGTGGTGACGGTAATGATACGCTGCAAGGGTTAGGCTCAGGCGGCTCCCGTGCGGAAGGTGGTGCGGGTGATGACTCCATCACTGGTGCGGCTGGTACAACATACGACACTCTGGATGGTGGCGCTGGTGACGATACAATTACAGGCGGTTCTGGTTCTGCAGTGAATACTGGTAATGATGACATCTCTGGCGGTGCTGGGAATGATGTGATCTCTGCTGGTAACGGCGACGATATCATTGATGGCGGTGCCAATGATGATGATATCACTGGCGGTGGCGGTGATGACACTATCGATCTGTCCAATGGTGGTAATGATACGCTGCGTTATTCCGGTGAATTGGATGCGACGGGTAACTTTGATCTAAGTGCTGACACAATCGCTACTTCCGCTGATGGCGGTGATAGTGTTTCTGGTGCTGCTGCTGGTGATACCTTCGTTTTTGATAACGTAACGCTGGTTTATGGTACAGCTCAGACCTTCACTTTTGATGAAAATCTTTCTGCTGTAGCTGGTGCTGCGGACACGACAGGTGATATCTCTGATAACGTCTTGGCGTATGATGGTGCAGACGCATTGTCGCTTGATGGTAATAGTGACTGGGCTATCTCTGCAGTTGATGGTGAGGCTGTCTCTGCTGCAGGTAATGTGGATGTTGATCTCGGTACGCTGACTATTGGTGATGGTAATGATGGTGGCTCTTCTGAGCTGGATACTATTACTTTTACAGCAGACTCGTCTCTTGCAAATGAAGCTTCCGATAAGACAGAAACTGTAACAGTAACCCTGACAGATGGTGCTAACACGGTTGATGTGGAAGTGGATCTGACAGTAACAGCTGACACGATCTTCTCTGCGGCAGCTGGCGGCGAGAAGCTGGTTGGTGGTTCTGGTGCTGATACCATGACAGGTGGTGAAGGTAACGACACTATTCTGGGTAACAATGCTGATGACACGATCACTGGCGGTAACGGTGACGATGTTCTAAACGGTGGTGCCGGTGCAGATAGTCTGATTGCAGGTAACGGTAATGACACAGTTTGGGCTGGCTCTACTGATGCTGGTAAGGACTATATCGACGGCGGTGCTGGCGATGACGTGATCGGTGCTGGTGCTAACGACGATACTGTTGTTGGTGGCACGGGTTCAGATATGGTGTTCGGCGGTGCTGGTGCAGACAGTGTGGTTGCAGGTGATGGCAATGATACAGTTTGGGGTGGCGCTGATGGCGACATTATTGCTGGTGGCAATAATGAAGATGTAATCGGCGGTGGTGCTGGTGCTGATACCATTGATAGTGGTGCCGGTAATGATACCATTTATGCTGGCTCTGACACTAGTGCTGACAGCTTGACTGGCGGTGAAGGCGATGATCTGATCTTTGCTGGTGGTGGTAATGATACTGCAGTTGCCGGCGGTAACGGTGATGATGAAATCTTTGGCGGCTCTGGTGACGATAGTATCGTTGGTGGTAACAATGAAGATACCCTTTGGGGTGGCGCTGGTGCCGATACCCTCAACGGTGACGCTGGTAATGACGTTCTTTGGGGCGGTGCTAATGATGATGTCTTCACAGGTAGCGCCGGTAACGACACATTGAATGGTGGTGACGGTGCTGATGTCTTTACATCTGCTGACGCTGGTGATGATGTGATTGACGGTGGTGCCGGTAACGATGACTTCACATCTACAGCCAGTGACGGAAACGACACCTTGACTGGTGGTGAAGGATCAGACGATTACACCTTCGTTGCAAGTAACGGTTCAGACGTTATTACCGACTTTGATGTTAGTGAAGATACACTTGATATTTCTGCTCTCACATCAATCACTAACGTATTTGACGTATCTGATGAGACGACACAAGGCGGCGTATCTGGTGTACTGATTGACCTTGGTAGTGGTAACTCTGTGTTCCTGCAGGGCATTACTTTGGGTGATCTTGCAACAGCAGACATCACAACTGCTTAATCTTCTCAATAGTGAATTCGGAAAGGGGGGCTTTGGCCTCCCTTTTTTGTTTTTGCCCCAGTTTTGAATAGATCACTGGGGCTCCCTTTCTTCCTATTTTGTGGAATCTATTTCTTTGGTGCGCCCATCTGTCGCGCGGGGTGTGTTCGCTTAAATCCTTATCGACAGGTTCCCCTCAGCTGTGCTAACAATCCGCGGATATTGGTGCTATTGTTGTAGAGAAGCAGCTTTGCGTCTTTGGGGTATTGCTTTAAAATAGCCTTCTTTTCGTGATACAAGACGGCACGAATATGGTTGAAAGCATGAATGAGCTTAAGCCAGCACACGAATGCTTTGGCAATGAAAATGGATTGGATTTCAGTTTATGGCTTTGATTGAAGAGTATAAAGAACAGGAAAAACTGTTCCGAAAGTCCCTGAAGCCAGTGGCCATCTATTCCCTGTTGGCCAATCTCTGCATGCTTGCCATGCCAGCTTTTCTTTTTCAGGTATATGATCGGGTGCTGATCGCCCGCAGTTATGAAACGCTCATCGCCCTCTTGTTAATTGCCCTTGTGGTACTTGTCTCCTATGGCTTTTTTGAGGCCGTGCGTATGGCGCTGCTCGCGAAGGCGGCCACCAAAATGGAAAATGAGATGATCGGGCTTGTCATGGCAGGCGAGCTTGCGAGACAAACAGATACCAATGCCCAAACCATCAGAGATGTTAGTTCCTTAAGGCAGGTACTGGCGTCGCCCGCGTTTGCCGCGCTTTTTGATTTTCCGATCGCACCAATTTTCTTCCTGATCATCTTCTTTATCCATCCGGTTCTGGGGGGAATCGTGGTTTTTGGGGGCGCTGGTCTTGTTGGTGTGGCCCTGTGGGGAAGCCGCAAAACAGACCCTATCACCAGCGCGCATATGGAAGCCCTGGTCGCTGCTCATCGTAGCCTGGACAGCCATATGAGCTCGCAGGAAATTATCCGCGCCCAAGGCATGTACCGCGAGGCGGTGAAAGATTGGGGCGGCCATAATGGCAAACAGGTGAACCTGTTTTTGCAAAACTTTATTACTATGTCGTCTTTCAGTTCCGTCTCCAAGGCGGCGCGTCAGCTGGTACAGATTTTCATGATTGGCGGCGGCGCTTTGCTGGTGCTCAATGAAGCGGCCACAGCAGGCGTTATTTTTGCCACCTCTATCATCGGTGCCCGGGCATTGCAGCCTGTGGAGCAGGTGATCGGCGGCTGGCGCGCACTGCGCCAAGGTGTTGAGACACGTAAAAGGCTCATGAAACGGCTTGAGGATTTGTCCCTTCCTGAAGACCGCACCAGATTACCTCGCCCAAAGGGAAATCTGGCGCTTGAGCGCGTGGTCTATGTGCCACGGCCGGGAACGCCCCCTATTATTAAAGGAATATCAGGCAGTATTGCCGCTGGCGATAGTGTGGCGATTATTGGCCCGTCCGGCGCGGGTAAATCCACTTTGGCGCGTCTGATTGTTGGTTATTATCAGCCATCCGGTGGCCTTATTTCCCTGGATGGTCAGGATATCAATGCCTGGGACCCGGTCGCTCGTGGTTTGCACATGGGCTATGTGCCCCAGCAGGTCAGTTTCTTCGAAGCGTCTATCCGCGAGAATATTGCCCGCTTGCGCCGGGATGATCCGCAAGAAATGGCCATTGAGGCTGCCAAGGTGGCGGGTGTCCATGAAATGATTCTTAAAATGCCACAGGGCTATGACACTATCATTTCCAAGCAGGGTTTTTATCCCTCCGGTGGGCAGGCGCAATTGATTGCTTTGGCGCGTGCCTTTTATGGCCATCCTTCGGTGTTGGTGCTGGATGAACCAAATGCTGCCCTGGATAGCACGGGGGAGCAGATCTTCCACAACGCGTTAAAGACAGCCAATCGTCGCAAGATGACTGTTATCATTGTCACGCAGCGCCCAAGCGTGCTGAATTTTGTGAACAAGGTGATGATGTTGCAGGATGGCGCAGTGAAAAAATTTGGCCCTAAAGAAGAAGTGATGAGCAGTGGGCTCGTGCAGGCGGTGCCCAAGGGAAAACCCGCCGGCCCTGCGACCAAAGCTGCCAAGGCAGGGGCAGCCCCTCAGGCGAAAGCAGAAAAGCAGCCATCAGCGACGGCTGCGACCGACGAAAAAACTAAGCAGAAGGGGGCTTAATCATGTCAAATTCCTTAACCCCCACACAGGATAGCCAGGCTCCCGCAGTTCTACAGGATGATATGTTCCACAGGTCTGATCTGCAGGCTTGGCATGAAAATGTAGATACAGATCGTACCCCCATTCTGCGCATCGCCATGATTGTGGCCATCATTGTATTTGGTTTTGGTGGTATCTGGTCATGCACAGCCAAGCTTGGTGGCGCTGTTATCGCCCATGGCCGTGTGATTGCTGAGGGGCGTAACAGGGTTATTCAACACCTTGAAGGGGGCATATTGGCCGATCTGAAAGTACGCGAGGGAGATACTGTAACAGCGGGTGATGTGCTTTTCACCATGGATGACACAAAATCTCGCTCACAGCTTCATGCCTCCCGCATTCAGCAGGCTATTTTGCAGGTGCAACTGGCGCGCCACCGGGCAG